>NZ_WIVR01000057.1:0-33990 GCF_009600525.1 Pseudomonas sp. FSL R10-1350 | reverse complement strand
ATTGAGTCCACGTTGTCCATTGGCAACAGCCGCGCCAGCGCCGCCGTAAAGGCATAGGTAAACACATAACCGCCCACGCCGCGTTATGACTGCCACCTCCGGTGAAAGCCCCGCAGATCAGCTCGCGAGTCGCCGCATCACCGGCCGCGTACAAGCCCGGCACGCTGGTCGCACACTGTTCATCGACAATTCGCAGGCCGCCGGTGCCACGCACCGTGCCCTCCAGGCGCAAGGTCACTGGGAACAACTGCTGGAAAGGATCAATGCCGAGACGATCGAACGACAGAAAAAAGTTCGGCTGCGCCAGGCGCATCTGCGCCTGAACCGTGGCATCAGCCTTGTCCAGCCGCGCATACACCGCCTCAGTTTGCAGCGCCTTGGCAATCACGCCACGGCCCTGGGCCGAACCTGCGCCTTCCATCACGCTACCGTCAGCATGATAAAAAACCGCCCACTTATAGAGCGCTGATTTGGTCACCGACGAAAAAGCCGGGCACAAGCCATACGCATTGGAAAAATCGGCGCCGACTTCGGCCGCCATCAAATGCCCGTCGCCCGTCAATACATTGCAACCCAGCGCCCGACTTAGAAACGCGCAGCCACCCGTCGCGATGACCACGGCAGCGGCTTCGACCTTCCATTCATGATTTTTCTGCCGCGAGAAACCGGACGCACCGCTGACGCGCCCTTCACTGTCTGTGAGCAGTTGCAGCGCCGGGCTGTGATCGAGAATCCGCACACCGGCCTGCTTCACCCGCTTGCGCATCAAACGCATGTATTCCGGGCCCTGCAAAGAAATACGCTGCTGCTGGCCGTCGCTGTCGAGCGGGAACGGATAACCCCAATCAGCGAGGGTTTGCATGTTGCTCCAGGTTTGTTCGAGGACGCGGTCCATCCAGTCGTTTTCCGCCAGATAGCCACCGCGCGCATAGCGGCTGGCTTTGGCGTCTTCACGCTTTTGCGCGTCAGGCTCGACGTACCAGACGGCCGTGCCCGAGGGTGCCGTAGCCCCGGAAGCCCCGCAGTAGCCTTTGTCCGCCAGCACCACACGTGCGCCCTGAGCCGCCGCACTGATCGCCGCCCAAGTGCCCGCGGGCCCACCCCCGATCACCAGCACATCGGCGCGCCACTCACGCCCGCCCACGCGCTCCTCCAGACCTGACATAGTGAATTCCTTGTTGAAACAGAAGAATTTTAGGTATGACGGGCCCGACTTCAGTCAGGTGGTTGATGGCGTTGCTGATTATAAAAATAAAAGTAAAAAGTCTAAAAACGAAAGACCTGCTTGTTATTTGGTTATAACGGTTTTTAGGGGGCTGGAAGAATCTGTGGCAAGTGACAAGTTTGTAGCTGGTTTGGGCTTAAGAGCATGAAATGACATTTAAATGCAGTAACAACTGATCAGATGTTAAGGAGTACGGCCCAGCTTAGAATTGCCCAACAGTAAGCCACTGGCGTACATTAGCAATGATCTTCATTGAAACCCCGATTTTTACCCGCAGAGCTAAAGAGTTAATGAATGAGGATGCTTATATCGCTTTGCAAAGGGTGCTCGTACTGAATCCTTCTGCAGGTGACGTCATGGAAGACACGGGGGGTATCAGAAAAATCCGGATCGCGGCCAAAGGCCATGGAAAACGGGGCGGTGCACGCGTGATTTACTATCACTTCGTCTCGGCCTCGCAAATCGCACTACTGATGATCTACCCGAAAAATGAACAACAAGACCTGACAGCCGATGAGCGCAGAGCACTCAAAGCCGTCATTGAACACTGGAGATAACCATGAGCAAATTTTTTGATGAGCTAATGGAGAGCGTGCAGCAAATGGACGAAATTGTCCGAGGCGAACGTCGTCCGTCCCGTGAGTTTCACGTTGATGCACTGCAAGTAAAAGAGATCCGTAAAGCAACAGGTCTGACGCAAGCCAAATTTGCAGCGCTGATTGACGTTCAACTCGGCACCTTACGTAACTGGGAACAAGGCCGTAGAGAGCCCACCGGCCCCGCCAAAGCCCTGTTAAAAGCCATCCATAATGACCCGGTGCACGTACTCAATGCGCTGGCTGGCTGATCAACACAACCTCTGACGACCTTCCCCAGTGCTGCGCCAACAGCAGCACAGCAGAAGCGCTGCTTGCAGCCAGACACCTTCAGAGAAGGTAATGCCCGACAAGCCTGGTAAACATTAATGGCGTGTTTTTTGCTGGACGTTTGCTCAACTTCAACCCTTCAGGCGCCCCCTCCACAGGAGTTTGTAGATGAGTGACACGACTTCACCCCGGCCTCAGAACGTGTACGACGATCCAGTATTTTTTGAAGGCTACAAGAACCTGCGCCAGAAGGATTCGGGGCTGAACGGTGTGCTTGAGATACCGGCATTTCATGCGCTGTTGCCCAAATTGCAGGGGCTTAAGGTGCTGGATTTGGGCGCGGGGTTTGGTGACTTCGCACGCTATGCCCGCAGCCAGGGCGCCCAGACGGTCACTGCTGTCGATATTTCACAAAAGATGTTGTCTGAGGCCCGGCACCTCACCCATGACGACAAGATTGTGTATGTCCATCACCCGATCGAAAGTTTCACACCCCAGGCTCAAGCTTTTGATCTGGTGGTGTCATCGCTGGCGCTGCACTACGTCGATGATTATGCAGCGGTAGTCAAACGCGTGTACGCAAGCCTTGTCCCCGGTGGCCAATTCGTTTTTTCAGTCGAACACCCGCTGTGTACGGCGCAGCCCAGCGGCTGGGTCCTCAGCCCTGAGGGCGAACGCCTGCATTGGCCACTGGACAATTACCAATATGAAACAGAACGCCAAAGCCGTTGGTTTGTAGAGAACGTGACCAAGTTTCACCGAACTCTGCAAACCTACGTCAACACACTGATAGCCGCGGGTTTTCGCCTGGATCATCTGGGCGAACCCACGCCTTTGCCACATGCACTAAAAGAGCGCCCATCATTAACAGATGCACTTAGACGCCCGCCTTTTTTATTATTGGCAGTGAGCAAGCCCGACGTAAGTTGAATGGACGCCGATATAATTCGTCTGCCTTTTCGCCATGTTTCTATGAAAAAATCGAGACATTAAAAGGCTATGGATGGCCTCCCCTTTCGCGCTTCTGATTGTCACCGACAGGTCTGGAACACCCCTGACGAAGCCATAACGCAACACCTTTTTTTGAAAAATATATCGATTACTAACTGTCATCCACGCTTAGAGCGAAGACCATTTCAAAGCTGCTGAATAGCTGACAGGAAAAGCAAAGTTACGCACACCCATAAATCGCCAAAAACAAAATATGTATTTTTTATGACAACAAACAAATAGAAATAAAAGCTAAAAACGAAACTCCTGACTATCACCACTAAAGATTTAAGACAAATCCCGGTAGTTCTGAGGCGTCATCCCAAACCACCTCAAAGAGGCTTTATAGAAACTACTCTGATCACTAAAGCCCAATGTCGCAGAAATATACTTAATACTGTATACAGAGTGACGTAAGTAATCATGCGCCAAGGCTTGTCTGACATCGTTATACACCATGGAAAAGCTGAGCCCCTCACTCCTTAAAGAGTACTGCAGAGTTCTTTTGCTCACTTTGAGTGCGTCCGCAATTGAATCTAATGTCGGGGCAACCCCCAGGGCTAAACTTTGTGCAACGGCTCTTCTTATCTTCGACGATGCGAAACCGGTGGGCGATGATTCCAGTTGAACTTTAAGAAAATCAGCGTGCAGACGGTCTAACTTTGGCGATGCTGTAATCAGCGGGTAATTGCAAATTTCCCGAGGAAAAACCAATACATTATGACCTGCTGAAAACTTTAAATTCCGCCCAAACACCTCTTCCAACCCCCCTCTTTCGCCGGGAGGAGCATAGACTAGTTCAACCCCTAACGGCACCACATAATAATGTGGGACCAGCCACCTGATCAGCGCCAGTAAAATTGAGAAGCCTGCGTCTATAAAGACGCGGGGCACTTTTTTGGTCACCTCAATACTGACAATTTTTACGATATGGTCATGTAATTCCAGCTTTAACAATGAACCACTGCTGATCAAGGGATAATAATTTACCAGGCGTTCAAGGGCTCCCCCCAATGTCGCACATGACATGACTGCATACCCCAACGCCCCCAGCATGGCGGGGTGCATGTTCCTGTACGCCCTTAGTCCTAGATCCGGATCGCAAGAAGTTACAGCAAGATTGGCCAACCACTCATACACCGACTGGATTTCAACAAATTCCGTGTCATCGACATAATCATGAAATGTTTCACTGGACTTATAGACAGTCCCCAACGCTCGACAGAGCAAGTAAACATATGATTTTCGAATTCTATACATTCATTCATCCACGGAACAAACAAGAGCACGAACGAGTGCCTTCTAATTTTCAGACATAAAATAACGTGCACAACAGACTCTATAGAATTAATCCTGCTACAGGACTGAGTCAATGCTGTTGCGCTTCAGGACATACTATTAGCCTCAGGGGACACTTATGATTAAACCATGCGCATGGGAGAATGAAATCACACAGCAAGTCTCTAAAAAACCCAAGAAGTATCAACCCCATGGACAATCATAGAAAAAAACGCGGATGGTGGTGGGCTTATAAAAAAATACGCTCATTGCACTGTTCCCGAAGTACCGCCGCATTAAGAGCCACGCGCTTTTTACTCACGGGGGACACGGGTGCTTTCAGAGACAAACATAGCCACTACAAAATAAGAATAAAATTATAACCCGACAAGTTTACACTTGCGCAACCCGCTAAGGACGGCGTTTTCTTCATGAAAAAAAAGCATGCGGTTCAAGTCATTGCCATTACCGGCGGCAAAGGAGGCACCGGCAAAAGCACACTGGCCATCAATCTATCCATTGCCCTGGCCACCTTAGGGCAGAGGGTCGTATTACTGGACGGCAATCTGGAACTGCCTTGCATCGATACACTGCTGAATATCAGGCCGCAAAGAACACTCTCAAACTTGATTGAAGGCAACTGTACATTAACCGAACTACTGCACACTGGCCCCCGAGGCATCAACTTGATACTCGGCACCCCCTACTCAAAAACGATGCACGGTCTTCTAACCGCTCATCACGTCGGGATTATAAATTCGTTCAACGAGATCCAGACTGAAGTGGATGTTCTGGTTGTAGACACTGCCTCCGGGGCCAATGATTCTGTCCTGAACTTCACACGTGCCGCTCACGAAGTACTGGTGGTCATCTGTAATGAGCCCGCCTCGATCCTGAATGCACACGCGCTTATCTATACGCTAAATAACCAATACAAAATCAGAAAATTCAGAGTTATCAGTAATAGAACGTATAGCCCTGTGGAAGGCCGCGATGCATTTAGCAAACTGCTTGCCCTCACCTCCTGCAACGTTGACTTGTCACTTATGTATGTTGGCAATTTACCCGAAGATCTCGCCGTACGGTACGCGACCCACAAACGACGAGCCGTCTATGAAATTTCACCCCGCTCGAAATTTTCTCGAGAGCTCGAAGCGATTGCAAAAAAAATCAGCAGATGGCCACTCCATACAACGCCGAGAGGGCACATCGAGTTTTTCATGGACAGTTTGATCATGGCGCCACCGGGTCATGGCACAAAGACATCCGGATAATAGCTCTCATTCCCTAATGTGCAAACTGCATTTACTGTTCATGTTCAGAAAAATGACAGTCAAAAAGATTTCGTCAAGCGATTGACGTATTAACCCTGAGAGATTTGTCACACTTGCAAACATCCGCCGCTCAGTAAGCCACTGTTCTACCTCGCGAAAGCAAACGGGTCATCGCATTAATTACACTGATGATCACTATCGAAACGACCGCCTGCCCGCTTGCCGAAATGGCTTCTTATAATCGTCTCCCAATTCCCCTCCTCGCCTCC
Organism: Pseudomonas sp. FSL R10-1350; assembly: GCF_009600525.1. Classification (NCBI taxonomy): domain Bacteria; kingdom Pseudomonadati; phylum Pseudomonadota; class Gammaproteobacteria; order Pseudomonadales; family Pseudomonadaceae; genus Pseudomonas; species Pseudomonas sp. FSL R10-1350. Next base: position 28,088 of record NZ_WIVR01000057.1, on the reverse strand, counting down.
TTCAGGCGATATCCATCCTGGAACCCCACTCCATGCCAAGCGCAAGCCAGGCCTCCAGCGGCCTACCCGAACATAATCAGCAAAGCGTCAAACAGCAGTGGATGGCGATTCTGTCGGTATCCGTAGGCGCCTTTGCCTTAGTGACCAGCGAATTTCTCCCGGTGGGCGTGCTCAACGACGTCGCCACCGACCTTGGCATCAGCGCAGGCCACGCCGGGCTGATGGTAACTTTGCCCGGCATCATGGCGGCGCTCGCCGCCCCTTTACTGTCTGTCGGTATCGGCGCCATGGACCGCCGCTATCTGCTAATCGGCTTGACCCTACTGATGATCGTCGCCAACTCGGTAGTAGCCGTCGCCAGCGACTTTAATTTGCTGCTGTTAGGCCGCGCATTGCTGGGTATCAGCATCGGCGGCTTCTGGGCGACCGCAATCGGACTCAGCGGCAGGCTGGCCCCCAAAGGCGTGAGCGTCGCCCAGGCAACCTCAATCATCATGTTCGGGGTGACGCTGGCCACCGTGCTGGGTGTGCCCGTGGGCACTTGGCTGAGCGGCCTGATGGGTTGGCGCATGACGTTCCTGATCACCGCGCTGCTGGGCTTGCCGGTGCTGCTGGCGCAGATTTTTCTATTGCCGCGTCTCAATCCGGAAAAGGCCATTTTGGTCAGCGACCTGCCTGCCTTGTTTATCAACCCGAAATCCCGGGTTGGCCTGATCGCCGTCTTGCTCATTGGCCTGGCCCACTTTGCGGCATACACCTACGTTGCACCGTTCTTTAAAAACAGCTCGGGCTTCGATGGGCCGACCATTGGCTCCCTGTTGCTGCTTTACGGCGCGGCCGGGGTTCTGGGTAACTTTTTTGCCGGCTTCGCGGCCAACCGCAGCGTGCGCTACACCCTGCTACTGGTAGCACTGATGATCGGCGCCAGCACCGCCCTGTTCCCCCTTTTCGCCACCCACATGACCGGCGCCGTCATGCTCATCGCACTCTGGGGTTTTGCCTTCGGTGCCTTCCCGACGTGCGCCAGCATCTGGATGTTCGTTGTCGCCCCCAAAGACGTCGAACGCGGCATGCCGCTGTTCATCGCCTTGTTCCAGGTGATTATTGCTCTGGGCTCATTCTTCGGCGGCCAGATCGTCGACCAAATGGGCAGCGCGATGCTATTCAGCCTCGCCACCGCACTCGTCGGCTGCGGCTTTGTCACCGTGCTGGTACTGGGGCGTAATGTGAGTAATAACCTGGTGGCAGAGCCGGCTGAATTGCCTTTTGAGGGAGAAAGAATTTAAGGGCAGCGTGTCAAACGTGCTTGGCACGGTGAGATGCCACCCTGTGCAACGGTTTGAGTTTGTGGGGTCCAAAATGATGATCGAAGATCAACTCTTCGCGTGTTTTGTCTGCACTTCAGGCATTGCGGAGGAGTGGTGATTGATAATCTTCCACTGGCTGTCGATCAGCTCGTAGATAAAGGTGTAGCGTGCCTGTACTTGCCGGGTCTTACCGCTCTCTTCATTCAGAGTGAAGGTGTAGACGCCGCTGTCCATAGCCACGTTACTGCCTAATTGACGAATTTCGCGATAATTAATTTGCCCCAGCGGCTTGAATTGCAGGAAATGATCAAAATAGTCCTTGATCTGGTCTGTGGTGTTACGCACCTTGTTGGAAACAGTTGGCTGCAAGACAGCGTTAGGCGCGTACAAATCGATCACCGCATTAACGTTACCGGTTTGCAGGGCACTGTTCCAACGATCAAACAACCCGGCAATCTCTTGGTCTTTAACATTCTCAGGAGCTTGGGCAATATCACGGTAGACATAAGGGGTTGTGTCGTGAGCCTGAACAAATGGCGCACCCAAAGTTAAGATCATGGCGATGACTGCTGATTTAAATTTCATGGCGTTGCTCCAGTGGTATTTGTTGTACTCACTTTGACAAGCTGAACGGCCCACAACATCGGCCAATCGGAGCCATGTGACTATGCCAAATGGCAGATAGCACCCGGGTGCTGTAACAGAGTCTAATGCGTTGTCTGGCATCCCTGCCCGGGTGCTCATCACCAGAACCAAACTATGCAAAACTCACACCCTGTTTCCGCCAGTGCGCTGGCTATACGTGCCCACTATCGCCAGTCTGAGAGTCGCTCAGCCCGCTTACGGTTGTTGGTGGATACGGGACAAGAACTCACCCAACTCACCACTGATGCCATGCGTGAGCGCGTGCTGACTCGAGCCTGTGCGTTTCTTGCCATGGATCATGGCGTACTGCTGGAGTGGGATGCTGAGGGGCGTATCAGAGATACCGCCCGTTATGGCCATCCAACGCGATTAGATGCCCTCTTGAATGTGGTCGACCGCAACTTGCTCGCACCTTTCTGGCAAGCGTTCGCCGAGGACTCACTGCCCGGCGTATTACAAGTGCCATTAATGAGCGGTGATGGCATCACCTTCGGCGCGCTGATGTTTGCCAGTAGCGTTGGTATGAGTGCCCCAGACAATGACGACAGCGAATCTCTGCAACTGCTCGCCACACTGCTAGCTGCGCACCTCGAAAATGATCGACTGCTGACTACACTCATCGCGCGCGATCGAACACTATCAGATCTCTTGAGCCGGCTGCTTCGCGCCCAGGAAGATGAACGTAAACGCGTGGCTTATGACCTGCATGACGGCCTGGCGCAAACACTCACCGGGCTGCATCAGCGGCTACAAGGGTTTGCCGGCCGGTGCCCGATATTACCCGACACGCTGGATGCAGACTTGCAGGCCATTTTGACGCTTGCTCAGCATTGTGTGGGCGAAGGACGGCAACTGATCGCTGGTTTGCGCCCTGCGGTTTTGGACGACTTTGGATTGCACAAAGCTGTAGATAAAGAGGCCGATCGGCTGCGCGAGGTCGGAATTAAAGTCCAGTGGCTTGATTTTTTCGACACCCGGATGTCAAACCAGGTCGAAATCGCTTTATTCCGAATTGCCCAAGAAGCAATAAATAACATTCTTAAACATGCCCATGCCAACCACGTACAACTGGCACTTAGACTGCTGGACGGTCATGTCTGGCTGAGCATCGAAGATAACGGCAAAGGCTTCGACCTCGAACAGAAGCTCGACACTCAGGACGCCCGCCATCTGGGGCTGACAACCATGCACGAGCGCGCCAGCTTGTTGGGTGGGCGCCTCACCTGCGTCAGTACCCTCAACAGTGGAACTCAATTGCGCACAACTGTACCCACTAATCCTGATGGAGCGACACAATGAGCCACGTCTTGCGCTTGGTACTGGCGGACGATCACGAAGTAACACGCACCGGTTTCGTCGCCCTGCTGGCAGGCCATCCACAGTTCGAAGTCGTCGGACAAGCGTGTGAGGGTCAGCAGGCGGTAGAGCTGTGTAGGCATTTGCTGCCAGACATCGCCATCCTCGATATTCGAATGCCGGTGCTTAACGGACTAGGGGCAGCGTGCCTGTTGCAACAACAACTACCTGACATCAAGGTGGTGATGTTCACCATGGATGACAGTGTCGAACACTTGGAGGCCGCGATGACTGCCGGCGCTGTTGGTTATCTACTCAAAGATGCAAGCCGGGATGAGGTGATCAATGCCCTGCAACGTGTGGCAGCGGGTGAAGAGGTCCTTAACAGTGCTGTCAGCGCTCGCTTGCTAAGGCGTATGACCGATCGCAATACCGGCGTCGCCACATCAAAGGAAAACCTGACGCCCAGAGAACGTCAGGTGTTGGCGCTTGTTGCTAACGGGATGAGTAACCGGGCCATTGGCGAAAAGCTGGGGATAACGACAGGGACGGCAAAAACCCATGTTGAGCGGGTGATTGGAAAACTAGACGCGGCTGATCGTACCCAAGCCGCAGTTCGCGGTATTGCCCTAGGCTTGGTCAATCCCCAATGAGGCGTCTGTGCGCCCGATGCTGGGGCGATTTACCTCTGCGGGGCAAAGCACTGATGGTGATTTCCTTTCCGCTGATAGTGCTGTTGTTGTCGCTGATCCTTATCTATATCACCGAGCTTCAAACTGCGCGGGCCGAAGAGGACGTGCGGCGGGTCTTGCGGGTACAGGGTGATATCCAGACCGTGCATACCCTCCTCGCAGAAGCTGCTGGCAGCGTGCGCGGGTATTTGCTGACGCGTCGTGAGGACTTCCTGCCTGGGTATTCAACGGCTACACCCTTGGTAGAAGCAGCCTTAAGCCGCCTTGACAGCAACGTACGCGACCCGCGTGTGCGCGCACAACTCACCAGTATCACGGCACAGATCAAAAATAAAATCGACGGTCTGGAGGACATGATCAGGGATCCAGTAGCAAAACCCGAACAGATCAACAGTATCCTTATCAGTAACAAGCACATCCTCGACGAGTTACGACAGCACATCAGTAGCATGCTCGAAATGGAGGACTCGTTGCTGGCCGAGCGCACCATCGCAGCTACCGAGACTCGCCAGCGTTTATTGCTTTCAACTTGGTTTGCCGCCATCTGTGGCCTATTTGGTGCCATCGTAGCCGTGTTGTTTTTATCCAAGACTATTGTCGCCCGGGTGCAAGATGTCCAAGCCAATGCGCAACGCCTGGCTCTGGGCAAACCACTCTTGCCCCAGCCACCTGAGAACGATGAGATCGGTCAATTGGGCGCACGCCTGATTGAGGCCGGCCTACTCTTGAGTGAGCGCGAACGCGCGTTGCGTGAAAATGAAGAACGCTTGCGCCTGATTATTGATGGGGTAAAGGACTATGGGATTTTTGCGCTCGATACAACGGGCCGCGTCACCAGTTGGAATGCAGGTGCGGAGCGCATCAAGGGTTACTCCGAACAACAAATAGTCGGCCAGCATTTTTCGTTGTTCTATCTACCGCAAGAATGCCCGCAGCACCCTGACCTCGCGTTGAGCGAAGCTGTTCTCCACGGCCACTACATGGAGGAGGGTTGGCGCTGTCGCCAAGATGGCACACGTTTCTGGGCCAGCGTAGTGATTACTGCCCAGTACGACAGTACCGGTGAGTTGCGCGGCTTTTCGAAAATCACACGTGACATCACTGACCGGCGCGCCGCTGAAATTGCCTTGCGCACTGCCCGCGAAGAAGCTGAACGCGCCAGCCGCGCCAAGAGCGAATTTCTGTCGCGTATGAGCCACGAGCTGCGGACGCCATTAAACTCGATTCTGGGTTTCGCACAACTGCTCCATATGGATTCACTCCCGGCACAGAAAACGCAGATAGAGCACATTCTGCGTGCCGGCCAGCATCTGCTGAAGCTGATTAACGAAGTATTAGACATCGCCAAGATCGAGGCAGGCAGACTACCGGTCAATCTCGAATCAATCCCACTGGCCCTTGCGCTGCACGAGGCCCATTCACTGGTACTCCCATTAGCGGCCAACGCTGGGATTAAACTGATGCCATTACCCACGTTGGCGGCTGACATCGGGATTGTTGCGGATCGTCAGCGCCTGACTCAAGTGCTGCTCAACCTGCTGTCAAACGCCATCAAATACAACCAGCCTCAAGGACGGGTGAGTATTGAAGTCAAAGTCGAGCATCAGCGCATTGCAGTGTCGGTATGTGACACCGGCAAAGGCATTGAGGCCGATCGTTTGGGGCTGTTGTTCAAGCCTTTCGAGCGTCTGGGTACAGATCCCAACGTTGAAGGTAGCGGGCTTGGGTTGGCACTCAGTAAAAACCTGCTGGAAATGATGAAGGGCAGCCTCTGTGTTAGCAGCCAGCCGGGCTCAGGTTCACGCTTCACACTGGAGCTGGCGTACGCACACTTGCAGTCGCCCCTCCCGGACAACGGTGCAGCGGCAACTGACATTCACGCGATGATGCCACCGCCCCCCACTGCCGATGTCGCTAAATGTAGCAAGATGCTCTGCATTGAGGACAATCTGGCCAGCCTCGCGCTGATAGAAACCCTACTGCACCGCAGGCCTGGGATAAAGCTACTGTCCAGCATGCAAGGGCAACTGGGATTAGACCTGGCCATACAACACGCACCTCAGCTGATTCTGCTCGATGTTTCACTACCCGACATCGACGGTATCGCCGTGCTGCAACAGTTACGCTCATCTTCAATCACCCGCGCCATCCCCGTACTGATGATCACTGCCGACGCTAGCCTGGCCACACAATTAGCCTTGCGCGATGCAGGTGCTACAGCTGTGTTGAGCAAACCTATTCACGTACCTTCGTTTCTCGCCTATCTCGAACAGTATTTCCCGGAGCAATCGTGAACACCGATCTGCGCATTCTGATTATCGACGACCAACGCCCTAACCTTGATCTGGTAGAGCAATTACTTGCCCGCGAAGGCCTGACCAATGTCCTTAGCAGCACGCAGCCTTTGCGCATGCTTGATTTGTTCAATAGCTTTGAACCTGACCTGGTGATCCTGGATTTGCACATGCCGCAATTCGATGGGTTTGCGGTGCTTGAGCAACTCAACCGGCGTATTCCAAACGGTGAGTATTTGCCAGTCCTGGTACTGACCGCAGACGCTACCCGCGATACCCGCCTGCGCGCGTTGGCTCTGGGTGCCAAAGACTTTATTAGTAAACCACTGGATGGGCTGGAAACGATGCTACGGGTATGGAATTTGCTGGAAACACGCATGCTTTATAAGGCTCTGCGCAAGTTAGTACCCGCAGACCAGATAGACTTGTTGCAACGGCGCAATGTGACAACTAACATTCCCCCGCTGGCCTAAAAAGCCAGCGTACTCTGCCTCGCCCTGATGCTGGGAAGTGTATGGCTCTAAACGGGGTTGAATAGCCGCTCAACATTCCCTGATAGCGTCTGCTCACGGAAAACTGAATGTAAATTCAGCGGCACCATTAGCCTCTCCTGCCTTTAATTCAGAATCCTCTCCAGTGCGTATGTAGCTGGCAGTGAGTGGCAGATTCGCCACATCGCCTAACCGTTGCATAACATAAGGTGTAGAGTCGAACTGAATACGTTGGTCGGTCAGTGTATTGGTCATTATTATCCCAAAGCCTTGGGCGCTGCTCGGCGACGACTTTATACCCAGTACCCCCGCACCATCCCCTGTGCCGAATTTGTCTTTGAAGGTGATGATAGGCTTGGCATTGGCTGCACATTGGCTCAGTTGAATGCTGAATACTTTAGGAAGAGAGGTCGAACCCACATTAGGGAATCCCTCAATAGATAATCGTCCAAGCGACACAGGGATGGTTTTGTATGTTTCGACCAAACAACTATTGGGTACTTCAATTGATCCCCCGCCGCCCATAGTGATAATGGCTGGCCCCATCAATAGATACGATGCCCGGCAAATACCTCGCGGTATATTACTGGTCGGAATTGTAATTGCACTTCCGAGCGTGGCTTCGCCTTTCACCAGATCAACGGCATACAGGCTGAGTTGAGAACTCCCTGCCACCCGCTCAACCTTAAGTTTACCGCTGGGTAACTGATCAGCTGGAACCGTTAAAATCAACTGTTGGATGTAGTTGGTGACCAAGGTCGACCCAGAACTTTGACCCACGCTGGTGTCATATTGCACCTGCTCTTTTTCAAGCGCCACCGGGGAGGAGGTCTGCAAGATAGACCTGTCAGTTCCATCTGAAGACTTCACCACTATTTTGAACCCGATACCGTCCACATTCGTCGGCGCAATACCGTCTGCCAAAGGCGTCCCTGGCCCCCAATAACCAGCGGATACCAACTCATGCTGAACGCTGCCGGAAGAGCCTCCGTAGGCGTAGTTAAAGTTTAGTCCCACCGGACGCTGCCATAAAACGGTCCCGACCGCGGTTGCACTGGTTAAAGGATTGACCAGTACCCAGCTTTGTCCAGCGCGATTACTAAAAGTGCAGTTTGTCGCTGGGCTATTAACCACTGCCGCACTCAGACCTGTGCTCATCACTGCACTTAACAGCCAGAGAGTCACACACGCCACCAGCCTTTCGCGCGTCATCACGTTGATCTCCATATTGCACTCCAACGCTCACAGGCTCTAAATACGTGGCTCTGCTGACGCAGAGCCACGCAGTCGAGGTTAAACCAAAGTACTTATTCGCCTTTTAACTTAACGAATAGTGCCTTGATTAAAACCTACAAACGGGACCAGCGCGGCTTGTCCAGAGACACCGTTATAGAACAACTCGCCGTAGTTCATGCCCACCAGACCACCATAGGTTTGACGGTAAGCAGCCGGCAAGAAGTTAACCTTTCCGGAAGCCACCGACTGTCGAACATTACCCATGTTCAAGCCCACCAGACCTCCCAACGTTGCATAAGTACTGGCAGCGACAGAGCCGGTAGACGAAGCGTTGGTGATGCGAGCGTTGTTCTGGCCTACCAGACCACCTACCACAGCGCGAACACCCCCTTGCACGTTACCACTGGCTGACGCTGAATCTATGGAGCTGGAGGAGTTGTTGCCGTTCGTACCGACTAATCCACCTGCGAAGCTATTAACCCCGGCAACAACCACACCGCTGGCCTCAACAGCGCGCAAGGTGCCGTCGTTAAACCCGACCAGCCCACCCACATGGCTGTTGCCATAAGCCGTTGTCTTGCCCCGAGCTACAGAATGGGTAATGGTGCCATGATCGTTAAAACCTACCAGCCCACCCACACGACTGTTATTGCCTGCACCCACACTGCCCGTTGCTTCGGCAACGTCGATGCTGCTATTCACGTTATTACCGACCAGGCCACCGACGTTTGCGCCATATGAGTCACTAACGCCACCGCTGACCTTAACATTCGCCAATGTACTGTTTTTGTTGGTGCCCACCAAACCACCTGCGCCGATGGAGCCTGATCCAGTCACCAAACCACTGCTGGTAGATTCAGTAACAGAACTATTGAGGTTAAGCCCAACCAGCCCGCCCACACTGCCCACACCGGAACCGCGGACCGCACCCATCGCATTAGTGCGCTCAAGGGTGCCATTCTCGTTGTAACCCACCAGCCCGCCGACATTCAGCCCCGCACCAGTACTGATCGTAGAGCCGCTGCTGGACGAGTCAGCGATGTAGCCTGCATTGTTGGCCCCAACCAAACCGCCAACCCCCCCGCTGACATTACGCTGCATGGCGCCACTGACATTGGATTGGGAAACACTATTGGTGATTGTCGCCAGTCCCCACACGCCAGTAGTGTTCTCGCCCACCAGGCCACCGATCGAGGTAGTGTAAGCATTACCGGTCACTACGCCTTGGGAGGAGCTGTTATCAATGGAGCCGCCTAAATTGCGCCCCACCAAACCGCCCACACTGTTGTTACCCCGCCAATAAGCAGCCACGTTGACATTCTGAGTCGACACATTGGACACCGTGCCAAAGTTCACCCCTACCAGACCACCAATCGAAGAGGTGGGTGTCGTCACCTGACTTCCCGTGATGGCCATAGACATCAGCTTAAGGTTACTAATACTGCCGGACGAAGCAGAAAACAGCCCCAGATTGGGACCGCTGTTGCGCACTGTCAGCCCGCTAACAGTGTTCCCCAGGCCATCAAATACCCCGCGGAACTGGGTGTTGCCGCCAATAGAGTCAAAGTAAACTCTGTTGGAAATACTATTGCCCAGTACGTAAAAACCATTGAGGTTGGCGTTGACGTTCTGCAATTGGGCAACGTTCTGGATCACGTTGTAATAAGTACCGTTAGATTGGTATGTAGCCCCGGCTGCTGACAAGGTTACCTGACCGTGTTTGCCCAAGTTTGAACGCCCGCCGTGGTTCAGGGTCATGCCACTGTTGAGGCCGGTCAAAGACACTTTACTATTGAGGTTAGCATCGCGCTCGGCATCAATTGTCACGCGCGCACCCGCGCCTGTGGCTGTCAAAGCACCATTAAGATTGATGTCACCTGCCGACTTCAACGTCAGACCGTTACCACTCTTCCAGCTAATGGGGCCCGTGAGTGTCAGATCACCATTCCTGCTGGTCACTTCAATATTGGTGCTCGCCAGGTTACGGGTGAGGGTATCGCTGAAGGTCGTTACCCCCGCCGTCGCTGCTGTTGGGCTGATAGTGACTTTGTCTGATGTAATCTTCCATGTACCCGTCTGGCCATTGCTGGCAGCAGTGTTGACTTGAGTACCCAGTTGAGCCTCGACATCGGCCCCCTTAACCTCAATCACGCCACCATTGCCATAGCTATTGAGTGCGTTTGCCGTGAGCGCTCCACCGACGCGCACAACACCCACATCACCACCGTCAAGGGTGATCTTGCCGGCTGAGCCATTAAGGGTATTGGCTTCGATAGAGCCCTGATTATTCACCACGGCCTGTAGCATATTGCCGGCACTTCGAGCGGTCATCAGTACTTGGCCACCATCGGCCTTTAACAAGCCGCCGTTTTGGGCCAGCGCATTCACGGCTGCAGCATCAACTTGCAAGTTGAGCAAATTATTGCCGTCAAAGTTAACCGTGAAATCCGATCCCGCTCCCAGTGCAACACGGCCCATCTGCGCTTGAATGACGCCATCATTGCGGACACTAGAACCCAACAGAGCAATGTTTCCACCTGGTGCAGCAGTCAGAGTCCCATTGTTAACAATCTCGGCATTGGACACGCCGCTAAAGTGGTAGTTGCCAGCCAAAAAGTCAGCATCACTGATCGCTTGCGTCGAGGCCACCAAGCTACCGACGTTGACCTGGGCACCCTGACCTACAACCACACCGTTAGGGTTGACCAGGAACACTCGACCATTGGCATCCATCTGACCGTTGATGCTACTTACATTCGTGCCGGTAACACGGTTCAAAGCAACCGAGGAAGAGCTGGGCTGATTGAAGGTGACCCGTTGCCCAGCGCCAATACTGAAGTCGGTCCAGTTAGTAATCAGCTTGTCACTGTGCTGATTAATGGACATTTGCGAACTACCGTTAAAATCCAGAATGTCACCCTGACCGGACACCACAGTGCCTCCAGTCGGCAACGCAAAGGCAGGCGCCATGGCGCCCAAACCCAAGGCAGCCAGAACAGCCACAACCCCTAGCTGACGACTGGATTTAGAACGGCGACGTGCGCCTTCCTGAGTCACATTCCAGCAGCCTAACGCCTGATTCCAGACCAATGCATAAACCTTGTTCAAAGTGCCATCCTCTTATCATTACTAATGCCCTGCACCCTTGCAGAACACCCGGTCACTCCAAGTGCGCAAGCACTCAGAAATACTGTGTGGCGTTCACCCAGATCCTGGGGTCTTGGTGAGGACCATCGTCTTGTTCTGTACTGCGAATTGGCCAAGCCGCCGTCAGGCTGATTTGCTGCCCGATACCACTCCAAGTGGCACCCACGCCACCCGCCGTCATTGCACGGCGATTGTTTTCCGAGGTCCAAGGACGCTTGTTGATATCCACTGCGCCTTTATCGACAAAGGCACTCAGTTGAACGCCAGAAAATGGCAAGTAACGCAGCTCCATGCTGGCCTGCCAGCCCTGATCGCCACTGCCTGTACCCAAGGCATAAGCGCGTACCCCGCCGGGGCCGCCGAGGCCAATTTTTTCAGAACTGTCCAGGTTGGTACTGGCCCACTGCGCGTTTAGTTGGCTGTAGAGATGCCAGCGCTGACTCAAGCGCTGCAGGCGCGCGACACTGAAGTTAGCCCGGTCAAAATGACCGTCGCTCCCGGCGCTGCGCCGGTCAAGGCTCTGCTCAAGTTCGTCGCCGATATTCAATCGCCCGCAGCTGTAGCTGAGGGAGAACAGGCTTTGCCCCCCTCCGAACCACAGGTCGCGATTGTTACTGTTAAGCCCCAGCGTCCACAGTTCCACACGCTTGGGGCTACTCAGTTCAAACAGATCGATATCGTCTTGTAGATGCTTGGTGTCGTACTGCACTTGTGCATTGAGGTTGAACGTACGACTGCGAATAAGCGGCTGGGACGCATAGGCGCTGCGCACTGTGGCTTTGCCATTGGCCTTGAGCACTTCAAATTTTTTGCCTAACCGGTAAGTCATTTCGGAGTAAGCAACACCGACTTGAGTTGACCAAGGCCCTACCGGCAACCTATAGCCTGTGCGGTAGTAACGTTGAGACTGATTGCTTCCCAGAACCCGCAGACTGAACTCATCCCCCAGGCGCAGAGGGTTATTAAGGTTAAAACTGGCGCCAAGACGGTACTCACCAGTGTATTGACCGCCATAGTTGTCAGCCTCCAGGGTGCCGGTCGCCCAAGGGCCTGGATCGGCATCGACCACCAGATCGGTACTTCCTCGCTGCGCTCCAGGACGTAGCGTGCCTTTGACCGTAATGCCCGGCAGATCACTGAGTAGCAACAGACTGCGTTCTAGATCAGCGTCATAGACAATCGCACCTGGCTTCAAAGAAGACAGGGGTTGATGCAATACGCTATCAAGGGTGCGAGAACGATTATTCACTTCGATACGATCGAAATGCCCTTCCATGACTTCAATGCGCACCACACCCTGCTCAATATCTTGTGCAGGTAGAAACGCTCGTGCCAGAACGTACCCGTGGCTCTGGTAATAGTCAGTAATACGTTGCGCCGCAGCCCGCAGCCCGGCGAGATCAAGAGACTCCCCCCGTAAGTCGGCCACTAGCGCCAGCAGTACCCCATTGGAGAACACCTGGTTGCCTTCAAGAAGGAAGTTCTCCACGGTCAAACGCATCCCGCCATCGTTCGAAGGCGGTAGCGCTGGCCGCGTGGGGCGAGGTATTTCCAGATCGACATCTGAAGGCTCTTGAAACGCTGGTTGCAAAGACTCGATGTCACGTATGGCCTGGCCCGCATTAGGCACTTGGGCAAAAGTCATCAACGGCAACAGGCTCACCAATAACAATGCCCACTGCCCGCCCTTCCTCACCGTGGATCTGCGATCTCTTTTGCCAGCATCTGAACTGTCGGCCTTAATCCTTGTGTAGTGATGCACGCACACTGACGGTCTCCCCACTGTCATCAACAAAGTCATATTCCACAAACGAGCTGTCACGCCCCTCGGGCAGCGCAACGCTTGCCGTACCAAAAGGGTCGACGGTGATGTTCCGCGCCACCGGGGTCAGGTTCATGGCCCCTTGGCGCAAAGCGGTGATTGATACGTAAAACGGCGAAGGGTTTTCGGCGCTCAAAACCCTCCCTGCCGATAATTTCCATACAACGTGACGCGCCGCCGTCTCAGCGGAACCAGGTAAACCAGGAGGGCGAAATAGCAACTTCATACGCAAGCGATAAGACAAACGCAGCAAGTGGCCACTGCTGTCTGGTAAGCGCGGAACTTCCAGGAAGTTGATCCAAAACAGAGACTCGCGATCACCAGGCAAAGCCTCGCCCGTGTAACGCAGTTGCAATGCTTTGGTTTGTTGTGGATCGAGCCGCACAAGGGGCGCTGAGACGACAAACGGCACCGTTAACAAGCTCGGATCTATCCGCGGGTCACCTTTATCCAGCCAGGTTTGCGCCAAAATCGGTTGCTCACCGGAATTACCCAAGCGAACCGTGAGGGTTTTCGATTGCCCCGGATAAACAAAACGCGTGCCGGTGACTGACAAGGCTGCCTGCGAGCAAACACAGAAACTGACAAGTACCAATGCGCCCACGCTCAGAAACATCGCCTTGGGCTTCAAAAGTGCAACTCTTGCGCTGAACGCTTGCCAAGTTCTGAAACGGGACGGCAAGGTAACTCCAACAAGTCATAACCACTGTTTTTCCCGGCAGGACGCTCGGGCAACTGGTAATCCACCTGACACTGTTGATCCCGCTCTTTACCCCACTCGACACGGATCGTTCCTTGATCTTTTTCGGATCGAATAACCAATCGGCTACCCTGCCCTACAGCTCCGATGGTTTCGCCAGTCTGGACGTCGATAGCCGTTGCGGCGAAAGGCAGGCGATCACCATTGACCAACCTGCTATTGATGAGCACTGGCCGCGCACGCAGGGTTGGATAATCAAGCATCACCACCGCCCCGGCACGCGGGACCACACTGCGCGAGCTGACCTTGAGCTCTACGTCATCAGGCATGCCATTAGGGTCAATATCGACGTTATTCACCTGATAAGGCGTCAGGCTGTTCAACACTGCGTAGCCACGGCTATCAACAGTGGTCACGCCATAACCGACTTGTGCGCCCTGCGCATCTGGCGCTCGAATCACCCCAATGGTTTCACCTAGACTTTGGGATAACGTCACACCACCGGGGTGAGCAATAATGGCCCCTGAGGCACTCAAGGAACCTTGTTGGTAGTCACGGCCACGCGAAACGCTTGCGCCCAGCGAAACCTTAGGTAAGCGATAGTTAAGACTGGCGTTATTAGATACGTCATGGTTTTGACCGTCGCGCGCGACTGATAACGCGTACGCTCCCTGACCAGACTCATCGATAACGCCTGATAAGCCAGAGGACAGGTGGGTCCCCGAGTAGTTATCGCGGCTTGCAAAACTAGTGAGCGTCGTTCCTCTATTAGGCTCGCGACCCAATGGAATGGAGACACTTAAACTGACCATGGTGTTGGCGTTACTACCCGCTCCGCTTGCCCAGTAATCTGCGCCACCTTGTGTGCGCTGCGCCGCAAGGGTGTAGGTATTACCACGCCATTGATTGCTATAGCCCAAAGAAAAACTCTGAGTCTGGCTGCTCTGATTCCAATACTTAATCGATGAGCCACTCAGGTAGAGACTGCCGCCGAATTCACCGAATCGTTGGCTGATGTTCATATCCAGACGGCTGCGCGTACGTGCATAGTCGGCAGCTTTGAGCGGGTCGCGCGCGATCACATCTTGTAAGGCAACAGCGTCACGCAACCCCAAGTACCCGGAGGTGGAGTAGCGATAAGCAAGCAGTGAAAAGTTCGTACCACTGGCTGGAAGATTTTTACTGTAAGACAGCCGCACACTTGAGCCTTGCTGGCGCTGGTCGTTACTCAGCTCAGTCTTGGCCAACGTCAGATCAACGGCAAAGCCTCCAATGGGAGTATTAAGCGCCGTGCCCAACATGCCGGACATATAGTCACGGGTCAGCGCGCTTCCTCCGTAAGCTGTCAACTCGTTATCCAAGCCGTGTTGAACAGTACCTTGCAGCATGAAAGGTTGTGTGCCTTGTATGCTTTTATCTATCACTTGCCCGGCAGTTGCGCTGTAGCGAGTACGCCCAGGCCGAAGTAACTGTACGGTGGTCGCAAAGGGCACCATGAAGGAACTTTTCTGACCGTTTGCTTCGGTGACTGTGACTTGCAAATCACCACCAAAACTAGCCGCTTGCAGATCACTGATTTCAAAGGGACCAGGCGCTACTGTCGTCTCATAAACAAGATAGCCGCGCTGATAAATCGTCACCCTTGCATTTGAACTGGCCGTTCCTCGCACTACCGGCGCATAGAAACGCTGACGTTGTGGCAACATGCGATCGTCGCTCTCGACTTGAACGCCACGAAACGAGATGGCATCAAAAAATTCACCACTGGTCGAACTCTCACCCGCCAGTAACTGCGCATTTAATTTCGTCAGATCGGTTTGTGCATAAATATTACCTCGCTGATAACGCTCCCCCGTTTTAGGCGACCATACGAGGCTACCTGTGTGCCGAAAGCGCACACTGGCGAGGTTCAGCCCCATGTTCAGGCCTGCATAACCATTGGTATAACGCACCCTCCTACTACTAGAGGTCGATAAATTAGTGTCGTAACTAAGTTGAGCGGCTATTACACCCTGATCCCATAAAGAGGGATCGACATCTTTGTTTGATGAGTCCCGAGACAAATAATACTCGGGCACAACTATATTCAGTGATTGCTCTGCAATATCAACTTTCACAGAGGCACCAGGAACATAATCTGCCAGGTTTTCACACACTAAACCTTCTGGCAGAGGGGAGCGCACAGTTGCACTACGCACTAGGTCAATGCCCACACGCTCGAGCAAAGCCCGGTCATAACACACGTGAGCATTTTGTTGCCCGTGGACGTTTCGCAGCTCAATATTCTGCACGCCCCGCCAGTGACCGTTGACCAACATATCAAGACGGTAGCGACCCGCTAAAATGAGGTTTGCTTTCTCAAAGCGAGAAGTATCAATTCCCCCTCCGTTAGATCCTTGGACCAACATTTGCGAGTCAAAAATAATGTCTTCAGGATCAACTTCGGGCTTTAGCATGGGTTCACCTTTTGCCACAGCCGGCATCTGCGCATCAGAAGGTCCAGCGTGAACCAACATAAGAAAAAACATGACCGTCACGAGCATGCCTAACATGGGTTTACGCACACAACGATGCTTTCCCCTAACGCACAGAAATGTCGTCGAGCCTGTGATAGCAGGTCGAAGCAAAAGGCCTATCAACATACTCAGTATCCAGAGTTCGCTCTTGCGCTAAGAGGTAACGAGTGCATTTCTCAATCAAACAACTATTCAGTTAACGGTTTTTCTAATACCCGCCGACCACCATAGTCGTTAATGACTTCGTACTGAACCAATGCCTTCTGATATGAAGCGGGAATAGGGAGAGACAAGGTAAACAGAGCCTTACCAAATGGCTCGACTATTCCTGTACCGGCGGGCGTTAACGTAGTTTTAAACTGCGCCCCAATGTGCCCAAAAGACACGTAATAAGGAGAGGGATTTGTCACCTCCAAAAGAGAATTACTTTTGCCTTTGCCTGCCCCGTTACGAATAAGTTTCCACGTGAGTGAATCCGCGGCTCCGGAAGCATCCGGACTCAGTGTACCGGGACGAAAAAAAAGCTTAATGCGTGTACGGAAGGAGAACTGCAAAACAGTATCATCAACGGAACTGCGAGGCGGCATTTCTAAAACGTTTAACCAAAATAACGACTCGCGGTCTGTCGGCAACTGAGGTTGTGTGGAGCTGATACGCAAGACTGCTGTGCTTCCCGAATCGACTCGCGTCACCGCCGGAGCCACGATAAAGGGAACTTGCAAATTTTCTGGCAGCGCGTCAGATTGCCCATCATCCACCCAACTTTGAACTAATACAGGAGCGACACTAACGTTATTAATTCTTAATGTGACCTCACGACTCTTTTCCGGAAAGACAACCCGTGTGCCCTGCACAATAATAGCGCCTTGAGCAACGTTGACTAAAAGCCCCATAAAGATGGCGCCGATGACAAAGGCATAAGAACATTTTATCGGCGCCATGGCCTACCTCCTATCCAATACTATTACTGATAGGAAAGGGTGTATCGAACATGCGAAATACCTGAGCCTGGTGTAACGCTGGCAGCAGTAGACACATATGATGCCTTATAAGACAACGTCGCCTTATTATCTGCAATGGTGGCAACTTGAGGCACTGCTTCAGCTTCGCCTAAAGGGATTTTCGAACCGCCCGGTGTGTCGTTGAATACTTGAATCTGTACACCTGTGGCAGAAGAGGTGCCAGTGAGTTTCAAGTTCCCAGTAACCGAATCAACATTACCTACTTGATCAAAAGCGATGGAAACCTTACTGTCGTTTGTGCACGACGCTCCCGAAAGTTGAAGTTTAAAAGGCACAAAGCTCGATGCCGTACCAATACTTGTAAAAGTACTAGGAGACACCCTACCCAAATCAACGTTAGTAATATTACCTTCACCAGGACCTTTGCCATTGATATCGCAGGTGACATCAGTAATGCTACCCGAGAAATTCACAACACCATCAACAGCATAAGACAACGAAGGAGCCATCAGAACCAAAACCGAACCAGCAGCCATGCATTTTTTTAGCGACATGATTTTCATTTAACTTCCTTTTTACATTATCCGAGTCAAAAATAATCCATTAGCTCGCTCCAACCCAAGACCAAACATTGTCGGAGCTCGCAAAGCCCTAATACCCAGCACACCCGAGAAAGAGCTAAATAACAATACAACTCCATTGGACCAAACACATTAAGACTCCACCGAATGAACATTCAGATAGTACTCAATCTGGCTTCAGATACTTCTGACCCTGCACCAAGGCAAACTAAAATCAGCTATCTCATCCTAAAATAATAATAACTATCGACGACGGCCCACGACTTATGGCACATTCACGCGCCTGCGCTTTCTGAAATAGCTCATGTCACACCACTCAGGCATTAAAAGGACGTTTGCCAATGGGTAATATTGTTATTGTTGATGATCATCCGTTGGTGCGTATGGCACTTCGGTGCCTGCTGGAACAACATGGGCACAGCATAATGGCGGAAGTGGACAATGGTCTTGAGGCAATTCAGTGTGCACGCACCTGTCAACCAGACATCGTCATACTTGATCTCGACATTCCAAAGCTGGATGGACTTGCCGTAATGTCACACCTGATGGCCAATCATTTCTCAGTCAAAATACTTATCCTCACCTCCAGCGCTCCCGAAAATTTCGCAGCCAGGTGCTTGAAGGCGGGTGCCAGCGGTTTTATGAGTAAACTCGATGCGTTAGATGAAGTGGTTGATGCCGTCAAGGCGCTAATGAGCGGCCGTACATTCTTCCCACAGAGCGCACTCCAGGCGCTGCAGGAAAGCTTTCCTTTAGAGCACACCAACACACCCACAAAGCTAGTACTGACCAACAGAGAAACAACTGTACTGCGTTTACTTGGACAGGGCAAAAACAATCAAGAAGTAGCAGCGGAACTATTTATCAGCCATAAAACTGTTAGCACCTATAAAGTCCGACTATTGAAAAAATTCAACACCACTCACTTGGTGGCAATGGTCGACGCTGCTCGACGAATGAACTTTATTTAATTCATACCCAGCAGGCATGCCAGCCCTGTGACATCATGGCTTTTTATCGCTAAAAAATTTTAATTTTCCTCAGCTATCAAAACTGCAAGCGACTTATCTAATTGACAGATTAGCCACTTAATCCGCTTAGATAACTCGACCAGCACCACCCACGATTCATTTACGCAAGCGCTCTCCATAAAACCACAATGTTTAACGAGAGATTCATATTTGAATACACCGGCCGAGCCCAAAATCTTATGTGCACACTTGGCCACCCATATTCTGTCTCTTGCGTCGACTGCTGCCAGCAATACGTCGACATCAGACCTATTGACGCTGCGTACTTGCTGAATAAACATTAATAACCTACCCCGATCACCCCGAGCCAAGTATTTAACGGCACTGACGGCACACTCTGCTCCCTTGAAACCTGCTACCAAGCGCTTTGAATCGCCCATACCATCAGGAAATATAACATCATGATATTGAGCGTACCGAAAAAAAGAATCCATACAAACCTCCGCTTAAGCCTACTAAAATTACATTTCAGAGAGTGTTCAACCCAGCCAACAAACACTCAATATCTGCTCCCGTATTTTTACAGAAAATACTCAGCACCTAATTATTATTCATTAATAAACAAAATAGAATCAGCGGTTTCTGAAATTCGAAAAACTTAAGTATGCGAGCATCTACGACCCTAAAGCCCAACAGCCATAGCCCAAGCGGCATAGGGCTTATCACCAAACTTCATATACATTCTGATACCCCCCACTCAACACACTGGCCATTCCCAACTTGTTGTTTAGATGGATGAATATTAATTTACCAAAGCCAGAATGAGGCAACACAAGCAGGCAGAAGGTGGCCCAATGGTCTTGAGCAGCATTGAGGTGTGAATCCTCGTCCGATCGAAACGACAAATAGCCAAATAACGCCGTGTCATACCTCGGCTAGTACGCGCAGGGCGTTGTATTGATTGGATTCGGTAATGAGAAAGGCTGAAACGAGCGCAGGTGCTTGGGAGTGTGATAACAATGCAGACCCACAGGCGGGGGCACCCGACCACCTATATAGCCTCACGCTCAAGCTACGACCCAATGTAGCAGGCTCACAAATGGGAAACTGCAACCGCCGTAAGGATCTGCACCGGGCGACTCCAGGGGCTGAAGTTATTTGAGAAGCACTCTAGTGCTGCTCGGTACGCCCTCATGGGCGTCGCACAGGTCTCTGGATGCGCCGCCAGGACTCAAGTTGTTCGTTTTACGCCTGCTTAGACGCTCAAGACGAGACTTACAGCCGCGCTTCACTCCACTGGCTGTGGCCAGCTTACGGCAGGTCTGTCGCCACGAGATTGCGTATACGCTGGACACAGAAATGCAAAAAGCCCCGTAGCTTATTCAGCTACGGGGCTTTTCTATGTAATGGCGGAGAGATAGGGATTCGAACCCTAGGTACTGTCGCCAGTACAACGGATTTCGAATCCGTCCCATTCGGCCACTCTGGCATCTCTCCAACGGCGCGCATCATAACAACGCTTTTGATTTCAGGCAAAGCCTTTTTTCAAAAAAATCGCGTGCTATCAGTTGCTTGCGCGCTTTTACAGCTTAAAGCGGGACGCCGAGACGGTTTGCAACTTCTTCGTAGGCTTCAATAACGTCGCCCAGGCCCTGACGGAAACGGTCTTTGTCCATTTTCTTGCCAGTGGCTTTGTCCCACAGACGGCAGCCGTCCGGGCTGAATTCGTCGCCCAGGACGATGGTGCCGTCGTGGAATACGCCGAATTCAAGTTTGAAGTCGACCAGCAGCAAGCCAGCGTCATCGAACAGTTTGTTCAGCACGTCGTTAACTTTGAGCGACAGTTCTTTCATGCGAACCAGTTGCTCAGCTGTGCCCCAACCGAATGCCACTACGTGGGATTCGTTGATGAACGGGTCGCCCTTGGCGTCGTCCTTGAGGAACAGTTCGAAGGTGTAAGGGTTGAGCTTCATGCCCTCTTCAACACCCAGACGCTTGACCAGGCTGCCTGCCGCGTAGTTACGCACAACGCATTCAACCGGGATCATGTCGAGCTTTTTAACCAGGCATTCGTTGTCGCCCAGCAGTTTGTCGAATTGCGTCGGCACGCCGGCGGCTTCGAGTTTCTGCATGATGAAGGCGTTGAACTTGTTGTTCACCATGCCTTTACGATCGAGCTGCTCGATACGCTTGCCATCAAATGCTGAGGTGTCGTTGCGAAACAACAGGATCAAGCGGTTTTCGTCGTCAGTCTTGTAAACCGATTTCGCTTTACCGCGATAGAGTTCTTCACGTTTTTCCATGATGGGCTCCGCATGCTAAGTAGGTGGGCTAGGCGATTGTGCGCCAGTCGAGCCCTGAATCTTGATCCGCCAGTTGCAGCCAGTCCGGGTCGCACCCAAGGGTGTCGACGAAACATTGTCGGGCCAGCTGCGGCAGGTTGTTCTTGCTGCTGAGGTGGGCCAGCACCAGGTGTTGCAGGTCTTTCCAGCCCAACTCGGCCACCAGGTTTGCGGCCTGATGGTTGTTCAAATGTCCTTCCTGACCACCCACTCGCTGCTTGAGAAAGTAGGGGTAGTGACCACGGGCCAGCAGGTCGCGGCAATGGTTAGCCTCGATCATCAGTGCATCCAGATCGCGGTAGCTGTGCAGCACGCCCGAGCAATAGGAACCCAGGTCGGTCAACAAGCCAAAGCGCCGCTGACCATCACTGAACACATATTGGGTGGGCTCCTGAGCATCATGTGCCACACGGGTCACACTGATGGTCAGGGCGCCGATCTGCAGCGTCTCACCATCTGCCACGAAACCGGCCGGCTCCAGTGGTTTGCGCATCCCGCGCTGAGTGCCACGGCTCATATACACCGGCAAATTGTAGCGCCGAGACAGCAAACCCACGCCATGCACGTGATCGGCATGTTCGTGGGTTACCAGAATCGCGCTCAGTTGGTGTGGGCTGACGCCTAACCGAACCAGGCGGCGCTCGGTTTCTCGCAACGAGAAACCGCAATCGACCAATACATAGGTGCTGTCGCTGGCTATCAGCGTGCCATTCCCTTGGCTACCACTGCCGAGAACGGCAAAACGCATAAAATTAGCCCAGGTTGTCTTGAATCTCGCTCAACACTTTGCGCGCCACTTCTGGCGATGCGCTCTTGTTGATGTTCTCTTCAACCGTCACTTGTACGCTGTCGCCGACCTTGCTCAGGCGAACCTGATAACGCTGGGCACGGGCTTCAACTTCTTCCTTGCTCGGCTTGCCACCAAAGAGACCGGAGAAGAAACCAGGTTTCTCGTCCTTCTTCTCGGCTTTTTCCGCCAGGTTGATGTAGTACAGGCCCAATGTGCGGTTGATGTCTTCAACGCGCCAATCGCCTTGCTCAAGTGCACGACCGACACTGGACCAGGCACGGTCGAGGTCTTCGGTGAGGCTCAGAACAGGGTTGCCGCTGCCGTCTTCGCTCAAGGTGACACGCGCCGGGGTATCGAAGTCACGGGCTGCCAGCAACGACACCGAACCGCCCTTCTCGGCGCTGCGGCTCATGCTGATCAGCATTTCGTCAACCAGGCCCGCATCCAGACCGGTGTTCACCGAGTTCTGAGTGAAATCAACATTGGCGGTGCTGCCTGCCGGGCGGTTGGCGCTGACCACGTAGATTTCGCTGGTGTTGCGCTGCACGCCTGGCTCGATGCGCACCCGCAGACGGGTTTCGCTGTCGACAGCCAAGCCGCTGCTGGTCACGTGACGGGCAATCGGTGAGGACAATTCGCCAGCCTGCTGCCAAGCGGTGGTGAACTCGCCGGTTTGTGGGCGCTGCTCATCGATACGGAAGCCGTTGTCCTGGAAGAATTGCATCGCAACCGACCACACCTCGGACGGCACGTGCTGCGCCAACACCCAACGGCTGTCGCCGGTTTTTTGCAGGCTGTAGTCGCCGGAGCTGGTAATCGCCGCCAAAGGTTGTGGACGTGGCACGACAAACTCGCCCTTGACGTTGTCATCCGGCACGTTGGCCGGAATCGGCAACAACGGCACCAAGCGCTTGTCAGTGACAACGCCCGGCGGCAGTTTCATCGGTGCAGTTTCTTGAGCTTGCAAATAGTCGCTGCCACGGTCCCGGAAGTACCCATCTGGGCCCCACAGCCAACCGCAGCCGCTGGTGCTTGAAATAATCACGGCTAGTGCGGAAAGTCCGGCCAATCGCTTCATGCGTAATGCTTCCTCAATTAAACCAGGACGCCGGACTGGCGCATGGCCTGCCGCAGCGGTTCGTGACAGGCTTCGCTGAGCCAGGTGAGCGGCAGACGGATACCGTCCGGCATCAAGCCCATCTCATGCAGCGCCCACTTCACGGGGATCGGGTTGGATTCGATAAACAGGGTTTTATTGAGCGGCATCAGTTTTTCGTGAATCTTGCGGGCCGTGTCAGCATCGCCACGCATCGCAGCGGCGCACAGGTCGCTCATGTCACGCGGGGCAACGTTGGCGGTCACCGAGATGTTGCCTTTGCCGCCGAGCAGCATCAGCTCTACAGCCGTGGCGTCATCACCGGAGTACACCAGGAAATCGCTGCTTACATGGTCCAGGATGGCGCGCACTCGGCTCAGGTCGCCGGTGGCTTCCTTGATGCCGATGATGTTATTCACTGTCGACAGGCGCACCACGGTTTCTGGCAGCATGTCGCACGCCGTACGGCCCGGAACGTTGTAGAGGATCTGCGGGATATCAACCGCTTCGGCGATGGCCTTGAAGTGCTGATACAAGCCTTCTTGGGTCGGCTTGTTGTAATACGGCGTCACCAGCAGGCAAGCATCTGCGCCCGCGGTCTTCGCGTTGGAGGTCAGTTCGATCGCTTCACGTGTCGAGTTGGCGCCTGTGCCGGCAATCACCGGAATACGCCCCGCCACCTGTTTGACGACGTAACGAATCACTTCGATGTGTTCGTTCACATCCAGAGTTGCTGATTCACCTGTGGTGCCAACGGCAACAATGGCGTTGGTGCCCTCTTGCAGGTGAAAGTCCACCAGTTTGCTCAGAGCGTCCCAATCAAGACGTCCTTGTGCATCCATAGGTGTGACCAGTGCCACCATACTGCCCGCAATCATGCAACCGCTCCTGCCGGAAAAAGAGAGCCGTAATGGTACTGGCGCCATGACCCTTGCACAAGCAACAGCGCGCCTCATGAGCATTCCCCTTAGCGTTGCTTTTCGCTACCCTTCATCCTTTGATTGGTACTGATGTGTGCGAACGTCTGTTTTACGGGCCTTTATGTCAGCATTTCACACCCTGCCCCCACGCCACAGAACGCAGTTTGCCGCGTGTGCAAATTGCCTGAAACGGCCTGCTGGCGGGCTTGTGCTGTTTATAAAGGGCCTGATTTTCGACTCGCACGTCATCGACCGTACTGACCGCTCATCGTTTTAGGAAGGCTGCATGTCCACCCCCACAGTCCGCGAACAATTCCTTGTCATCAGTGCACTCGGCGCCAATCCCATGGAGCTGACTAACGTCCTGTGCCGGGCCAGCCATGAAAATCGCTGCGCGGTGGTGACCTCTCGTCTGACTCGCCACGGCGAATGCAGCGCGCTGGTACTGGAAATTTCTGGCAGCTGGGACGCCCTGGCCCGCCTTGAGGCCGGCCTGCCCTCCCTGGCCAAACGCCACGCGTTCAACGTCAATGTTGTGCGCAGCGCGGCACTTGAGACTCGCCCGCAAGCACTGCCGTACGTGGCTTATGTCAGTTCGGCCTACCGCTCGGACATCATCAACGAGCTGTGCCAGTTCTTCATGGACCACAACGTAGAACTCGAAAACCTGACCTGCGACACCTATCAGGCCCCGCAAACCGGCGGCACCATGCTCAACGCCACGTTCACCGTGACCTTGCCGCCCGGTGTGCAAATCAGTTGGCTGCGCGACCAGTTCCTGGATTTCGCCGATGCCCTGAACCTCGACGCGCTGATCGAACCGTGGCGCCCACAGAACCCGATGTAAGGAAGGAACCCCTCATGGCCGTTGCACTTGACCAACCCGTAAGCGACTTCCAGATCCCGGCGACCGGCGAGAAAACCGTTAGCCTGTCGGCCCTTAAAGGCAAACAGGTGGTGATTTACTTCTACCCCAAAGACAGCACGCCAGGCTGCACCACTGAAGGCCAAGGCTTTCGTGACCACTACGCCGAGTTCCAGGCAGCCAACACCGAAGTGTTTGGCGTATCACGGGACAGCCTAAAGTCTCACGAGAACTTCAAGGCCAAGCAGGCGTTTCCGTTTGAGCTGCTGAGCGACAAGGACGAAGCCCTGTGCCAGCTGTTTGACGTGATCAAGCTGAAAAAGCTCTACGGCAAGGAATACCTGGGCGTGGATCGCAGCACCTTCCTGATCGACAAGGACGGCGTCCTGCGTCACGAATGGCGCGGCGTTAAAGTGCCAGGGCATGTTGAAGCGGTGCTGGAACAGGCTAAGCAACTGAACCAGGCCTGACCCGGTACGCATGACCTGGGATCTACACCCTGTGGGAGCGGGCTTGCTCGCGATGCCGACAACTCGGTCTATCTAATACACCGTGTTGGCCCAATCGCGAGCAAGCCCGTTCCCACATGCTCGCTCCTACACGATCAAATCGTTTTACTGACGCACCAACCGCAGGTTGTTGAATTCGACCGTTTCGGTACTGCGGTACGGGTTGATGTCCAGTCCGCCACGGCGCACGTAGCGCGCATATACGGTCAATTTCTCGGGTTTGAGCAAACGCTGCAAATCGAGAAAAATCCGCTCGACACACTGCTCATGGAAGTCTGAGTGCTGGCGAAAGCTCACCAGATACGCCAACAAACTGGCGTGATCCAGCGCTGCACCACGGTACTCCACCACCACGGTGCCCCAGTCTGGCTGGCTGGTGACCGGGCAGTTGGACTTGAGCAAGTGGCTGTACACGCTCTCCTCCACAACCTGCGCCGGGTCGCACTTGAGCAACTCAGGACGCGGGTGCGCGTAATCGCTGACCGTAATGTCCAGATCATCAATGCATACACCCGGCAAAACGCCGACGCCATCTGCTTGAACGTCATTCAAGCTGCGCACGCGCACGCTCACAGGCTTACCAGAAGCAGCTGACAAATCAGCCTGCAAGGTGGCTTCCAGGGTTTGCGTGTCGGCAAACACGGTCTGGTTCAGCGAGTTCAGGTACAGCTTGAAAGACTTGGACTCAACGATGTTCGGCGAATCGGCAGCAAAGGCGAATTCGCCAATGGCCACCACGGGCTTGCCCGAAGGCAACAGCCACGACAGTTCGAAGCAGTTCCAGAAGTCCACTCCCACATAAGGCAGCGTGTCGGCGCTCAGCCCAAGCTCCGCCCATTTCGCCGCACGCGGGATCGGGAACAGCAAGGACGGGGTGTAGGTACTGATGTATTCACTGGACTTGCCCAGCGGCGAATGTTCGGCTGCGGGATGCATGACAAAAACCTGGCTAGAAAAACCCGGCAATTCTACAGGCTTTCAGCCCCCGCAG
Organism: Pseudomonas sp. FSL R10-1350; assembly: GCF_009600525.1. Classification (NCBI taxonomy): domain Bacteria; kingdom Pseudomonadati; phylum Pseudomonadota; class Gammaproteobacteria; order Pseudomonadales; family Pseudomonadaceae; genus Pseudomonas; species Pseudomonas sp. FSL R10-1350. The sequence goes on along the minus strand of NZ_WIVR01000057.1, from coordinate 1,915 downwards.
ACGATCAGACCGATTTAAGGTGCAACTTTCAGCTGCCCCACCATGCCCGCCTGATAATGCCCGGGCACATTGCAGGCAAATTCCAGGTTGTCGGTGTTGCTAAAGGTCCAGGTCAGTTCGGCCGTTTTACCCGGCTCCACCAGCACGCTGTTAGGGTCATCATGCTTCATGCCCGGCATGTTCATCCCGCCATGCCCCATCGCCGAGTGGTCCATACCTGCGTGATTAATGCCGGTGGGCGTCAACATGCCGCTCTGCTGCATGTCGAGCATCTCTTTTTGATGCGCCGAGTGCATGGCCGCGTGCCCCAGGTTGAATTCGTGCAGCAATTGGCCTTTATTGACCAGCACAAATCGCACGGTCTCGCCGGCTTTTACATCCAGCGTCTTGGGGTTAAAGGCAATGTCGGTCATGTCGACTTCCACCGTACGCGTGGCACTGGCGGCAGGCGCCGGATGACCAAAGTCAAAGTGCTCACCCGGCGAGGCCATGACCGGCAAGCTCAGCGCCAGCAAACAACCCGCGAGAGACAAACGCTTGTGTACCGTCATACTTACCTCCAAAAACGTGCAGTCAGTCTTTGCACCACCTTAAAGCGGCGCGACTGGCATTCAACTGACCGCCAGATTACAACTTTGTAAGCTTGACCCTACGAACAAATCCGCCCTGTATAAGGCTGAGGTGAATTTTGTGATGAGTTGCCCATGAAACTGCTGATTGTCGAAGACCAGGCCAAAACCGGCCAATACCTGCGCCAAGGCTTGAGCGAGGCAGGCTTTACCACCGAACTGGCCACTGACGGCATCACCGGCCAGCATTTGGCCCTGACGGGCGATTACTCGCTGTTGATTCTCGATGTAATGCTGCCTGGTCGCGACGGCTGGCAGATCTTGCAGGCGGTACGCAGCGCCGGGCTGGATATTCCCGTGCTGTTCTTGACCGCCCGCGATGCCGTAGAAGACCGCGTGCATGGCCTGGAGCTGGGGGCCGATGATTATCTGGTCAAACCGTTCGCTTTTTCCGAGCTGCTGGCCCGGGTGCGCAGCCTGTTACGGCGCGGCAGCAGCACCACTCAAGAGACCAGCCTGCAATTGGCCGACTTGCGCCTGGACCTGATCCGCCGCCGCGTCGAGCGCGCCGGTCAGCGCATCGACCTCACCGCCAAAGAGTTTTCATTGCTGGAGTTACTGTTGCGCCGCCAGGGCGAAGTGCTGCCCAAATCGTTGATTGCCTCGCAAGTGTGGGACATGAACTTCGACAGCGACACCAACGTGATCGAAGTGGCGATCCGCCGCCTGCGCCTGAAAATCGACGACAACCATGAACACAAGTTGATCCATACCGTGCGCGGCATGGGTTACGTGCTTGAAGAGCGCGCCCACTGATGCGGCGTCTGTCACTGAGCACTCGCCTGGCCCTGCTGTTTGCCGGCTGCACGGCGGTTGTCTCGTTGTTTGCCGGGGTGCTGTTTGGCCGCGCCAGCGAGATGCACTTCGTCGAGCTTGATCAACAACTGATGGAAAGCCGCCTCGCGGTCTTGCGCAGCACGCTGCATGGCGTGGACTCCCTCGACACGTTCAAGCAACGCTTGCCGGTACTGCTGCAAGACCTCAACCATCAGCCCGACCTGGCGGTGCGAGTGCGCGGCCCGGACGGGCACCCCTGGTTTGACAGCTCGACGCGCTTGCCGCTGGAACTGCCTACACAGCCGGGGCTGGGCAGCCTGCAGATCAATGGCACCGATTACCGCGTCCTCAACCCTCGAACTGACAACCCTGATGCGCCGCAACTGACGTTATTGCTCGACATCACCCATCACCAGCACTTTCTGCAACGCATGCAGCACTTGATCTGGATGACGGTCGGGCTTTCGGCGCTGGCCACCGCCCTGCTCGGCGCTTGGGCGGCCCGTAGC
>NZ_WIVR01000056.1:0-34293 GCF_009600525.1 Pseudomonas sp. FSL R10-1350 | reverse complement strand
GTTTCAGTGCAAGCTGCTCGTCGTGGGGCAGATGTTGCACGCTGCACCCACCGCACTTGCCGGCCAGCTTGCACGGCGCCTCGCGACGGCTGGCGCTGGCGGTGAAGACCCGCTCAGTGCGCGCCTCGACCACTTTGCCGTGTGCCCCCAGCACCCGGGCTTCGACTTCTTCACCAGCCAAAGCCCCCGAGACAAACCAGGTGCGCCCTTCAACAAAGGCAATACCACGGCCGTCGTTGGCCAGGCGTTCGATACTCAAACGCTGTTTTTTACCCGTAGGCACTTGCGGGGCCTTGGTGCCGCCAGCGGGCTGGAAGCGCAGGCCTCTCTCTTGCTTAGCCATCAGTTGGGCGCATCGTAAAGGCCAGTCGACAGGTAACGGTCGCCACGGTCGCAGATGATGCCGACAATCACGGCGTTTTCGACTTCTTGCGACAGGCGCAGCATGGCGGCTACCGCACCACCTGAGGACACGCCGCAGAAAATGCCTTCTTCGCGGGCCAGACGACGCATCACGTCTTCGGCTTCGCGTTGGGCCATGTCGACAATCCGGTCAACCCGTTCGGCTTGATAGATTTTGGGCAGGTATTCGGTCGGCCAGCGACGAATGCCCGGAATGGCCGCGCCTTCCATCGGCTGCAAACCGACGATCTGCACGTTAGGGTTCTGCTCTTTGAGGTAGCGCGAAACACCCATGATGGTGCCCGTGGTACCCATCGAGCTGACGAAATGGGTGATCGTGCCCTGGGTTTGACGCCAGATCTCCGGGCCCGTGCTGGTGTAGTGCGCCTCAGGGTTGTCACCGTTGGCGAACTGGTCGAGGACCTTGCCACGGCCTTCGGCCTGCAGCTTGTCGGCGAGGTCGCGAGCCCCTTCCATGCCCTCTTCCTGGCTGACCAGAATCAGCTCGGCGCCGTAAGCGGTCATCCCGGCCTTACGCTCGGCACTGGAGTTGTCCGGCATGATCAGGATCATCTTGTAACCCTTGATCGCTGCGGCCATGGCCAAGGCAATCCCGGTATTGCCCGAGGTGGCCTCGATTAAAGTATCGCCAGGCTGGATCTGCCCACGCGTTTCGGCGCGGGTGATCATCGACAGCGCAGGACGGTCCTTGACCGAGCCCGCCGGGTTATTCCCTTCGAGCTTGAGCAATAAAGTATTGGTGGTGTTGCCAGCCAGGCGCTGCAAGCGCACCAGCGGCGTGTTACCGATGCAATCGGCGATAGTTGGGTACTGCAAGGTCATGGCGTATTCGCAATCCAGACTGCGGGGTCGCACATCATACCGACAAACACCGACAGCCCATATCACGCAAAGTGTGAAGCTTATGGCTAAAGGCTATAAGCCGAAGGAATAACATTTGTAGGAGCGAGCTTGCCTCGCGATCTTTTGGTTTTTCCAGAGGTATAGAGCGCGCAGGTTTTGCGACTGCTGCGCAGCCGAACGTAGCCTCGCAAGGCTCGTCAACTGCTACGAGGGATATGCGCGCGATCTTTCGACGCAGCCTTCGTGCCTCGTCAGCGACTACAGGTGGGGCAGGTCTGCGATGGGCAGGCGCAGGTGCACGCGCAGCCCGTGTTCGGTGTTTTGCGCCCATAAGCGGCCGCCCTGCAGGCGCAAGGCGTTGCGTGCGATGCTCAGGCCCAGGCCAAAGCCGCCATCACCAGGGCGTGAACCGTCGAGACGGGTAAACGGGGCAAAGATGCGCTCAAGGGCTTCTGGGGCCACACCGCCGCCCTGGTCGTCGAGCCACAGGTGCCACTCATCGCCTTCACGCTGGCCATTGAGGCTAACGGTGCCTTCTGCCGGGGAATGCCGAATGGCGTTGCGCAGGATGTTTTCCAGCGCCTGGGCCAGGCTGTTGAGGTGGCCTTTGACCCAGCAGTTGGCGTCGAGGTTGCACGGCAGCCGCGCCTGGGGCCAGCCGCTTTCAAAACGCGCGTTTTCGGTGAGCATCTCCCACAACGCCTGGATCTGGATGTCTTCGACCGGCAGCGGCCCGCGCTCGGCATCCAGCCAGGCCAGTTGCAAGGTGTCTTCAACCAGCCGCTGCATGCCGTCCACTTCGCGGCTCAAGCGCTCGCGCAGGGCTTCAACACCCTGTTCGCTGTCGCAGGCCACGCGCAATCGGCTCAACGGTGTACGAAGTTCGTGGGACAAATCGCGCAGCAACTGTTGCTGCTGGTTGACCGTGGTCTGCAAGCGCTCGGACATTTGGTCAAACGCGCGGCCCAATTCGCCCAGTTCGTCCTGACGGCTGGTGGTCTGGCTCGACAGTCGCACGCCCAACTGATCGGCACGCCAGGCATTGGCCTGCTCACGTAACTGGTTCAGCGGCACGATCAACAGCCGGTACAGCCCCACACACAGCAGCAGGGTAAACACCCCGGGGATCACGCCATGAATCAGAAAGCGCCAGACCAGTTGCGAAAGCCCCGGCATGTAGCGCTGCGGCAGTTCAATCACCAGGTAACCGGCAGACGGGTCTTTGGGGAACGGTACTTTGATCCACGGGCGCACGCGGTTGATATGGCTGATGGGCCAGTCCAGCCCGCGCAAAAAAGTCATGCGCTGCGCTTCCTGGTCTCTCAACGGGTAACTGCTGAGCGACTGTAAATCCTGGCCGACCACGCCGACCCAGCCCCGCTCGGTTTTGCCGAAAGCTTGCAGCCATTGATCGACGCCGGTTTGCTGGCCGCTGTTCCAGGCCTGTTCGGCTTCACCGGCATAACGAATCAGCGTGCTCTTGGCCTCATCGGTTAAATAGCCGGTGCGTTTGTCCATGTAGCGGCCCCAGGACCAACTGAGCCAGATCATCAACAAACAGAAAGCCACCAGCAGACATGCCAGTTTCCAGAAAACCGAGTGTTTACCGGGCAACTTAGAGCGCATCGCTGGCGCTCAACACATAGCCTTTGCCCCACACCGTGCGCACTTCCCGCTCGTGATAGCCGATGGCCTTGAGCTTGCGACGGATTTGGCTGATGTGCATGTCCAGGCTGCGGTCATGGGCTGAATAGCCACGCTGCAACACTTGCTGATAAAGGAACGGCTTGCTCAACACCTCGTCAGCGTTGCGTTGCAGGGTGTCGAGCAAGCGGTATTCACTGCGGGTCAACCCGGCCCACTGCTGACCGTAACGGGCGTCGGCCGCGTCTTCATCGAGCACCAGCGCGCTTTCGGCCAACACCGTCGCTTGGGGCGGCATGCGGTCCAGCGCCACCCGGCGCAAGATCGCCTGAATCCGCACACGCAACTCAGCCATGCTGAACGGCTTGGGCAGGTAGTCATCGGCGCCCAGCTGAAACCCGCTGATGCGGTCGGCCTCCGCCCCCAGCGCCGACATCAAAATCACCGGCAGGGCATGGGTCTGGCGCAACTGCGTGAGCACTTGCAGGCCATTCATGCCCGGCAACAAGATGTCCATCAGCACCACATCAAAGTGTTCATCTCTGGCGCGGCTCAAGCCCTCCTGGCCGTTTTGGCACCACACCACTTCAAACCCGCAGCGCACCAATTGCTCATGCAAATAGGTGCCCAGAACGGGGTCGTCTTCGATGGCCAAAAGGCGCGAGGGCTGAACGGCTACGGGATTCATTAACGTCTGCTAGTCATTCTCAATCGCTGATTATTCAAGATTGAGCCTGCACGAGCAACCGGCATGGCCGTTGCATTGCCGTTAAGTGGGCGCTGTTCGCACTGGAGGTAAATTTACAAAGATTTGCCACGTATCAAATGGCTACACTGCGAGCTGATCTATAACGAACGTCATAAGGATGCATTGATCAATGCCGGGCTGGAGAGTGGTGTGCTGACAAACCTCGGGATAAAAGGCCGCGTATTGCTGCTGACCTTGCTGCCCGTCACCTTGATGGCGGTCGTGCTGGGGAGCTACTTCACGTGGCTGCAGCAATCAGAACTGGAATCGCAGTTGCTGCAACGCGGTGAAATGATCGCCGAGCAACTCGCACCGCTGGTTGCGCCCGCCATGGGTCGCCACGACACTGCCCTGCTGCAACGTATCGCCAGCGAGTCCCTTGACCAGCAAGACGTGCGCACCGTGGCGTTTTTGAGCGCCAATCACGAGCCGCTGGCCCACGCCGGGCCGACCATGCTCAATCAGGCACCGATGGGCAACAGCTCGCAATTGCTGCAACGCACCGACAGCGATGCCACGCGCTATTTGCTCCCGGTATTTGGCCGCCATCGCAACCTGGCGGGCGACGTCATCCCCAATGAAGCCCACCGCTTGCTGGGCTGGGTCGAACTGGAACTGTCGCACCACAACATGCTGCTGCGCGGCTACCGCAGCCTGTTCGCCAGCCTGCTGTTGATCGCCACCGGTCTGGTGCTGACCACCCTGCTGGCCTTGCGCATGAGCCGCACGATCAATTCACCGTTGGACCAAATCAAGCAAGCCGTGTCCCAACTCAAGGACGGCCAGTTGCAGACCCGCCTGCCAGAACTGGGCAGCCAGGAGCTGAATGAGCTGGCCTCGGGCATCAATCGCATGGCCGAAACCCTGCAGAACGCGCAGGAAGAGCTGCAACACAGCGTCGACCAAGCCACCGAAGATGTGCGCCAAAACCTCGAAACCATCGAAATCCAGAACCTGGAACTCGACCTGGCACGCAAGGAAGCCCTTGAAGCCAGCCGCATCAAGTCAGAATTTTTGGCCAACATGAGCCACGAAATCCGTACGCCGCTCAATGGCATTCTGGGCTTCACCCACCTGCTGCAAAAAAGCGAACTCACCCCTCGCCAGTTCGATTACCTGCACACCATCGAAAAGTCGGCCGACAACCTGCTCGGCATCATTAACGAGATTCTCGACTTCTCGAAAATCGAAGCCGGCAAGCTGGTGCTCGACAGTACCCCGTTCAACCTGCGCGATTTGCTCCAGGACACCCTGACCATGCTCGCCCCCTCGGCCCACGAGAAAGGCCTGGAACTGGTCAGCCTGGTGTACCGCGACACGCCGCTGTCGTTGGTGGGCGACCCGCTACGGCTCAAGCAGATCCTCACCAATCTGGTCAACAACGCGATCAAGTTCACCCGCGAAGGCACGATTGCCGTGCGGGCCATGCTTGAAGATGACGACGACAACAAAACCAGCGGCGGCGTGCAACTGCGCATCAGCGTGCAAGACACCGGCATTGGCCTGACCAATCAGGATGTGCGGGCGCTGTTCCAGGCCTTCAGTCAGGCTGACAATTCGTTGTCGCGCCAGACCGGCGGGACCGGTTTGGGCCTGGTGATTTCCAAGCGTCTGGTGGAGCAAATGGGCGGCGAGATTGGCGTCGAAAGCCAGCCGGGTGAAGGCTCGGTGTTCTGGATCAGCGTCAACCTGCCCAAAGCCCATGATGATATTGAAGACCTGCCCGTTGCGCCGTTGCTCGGCCATCGCGTGGCCTTGCTGGAAAAACACGAACTGGCCCGTCAGGCCATGCTCCACCAGCTTGAAGATTGCGGCTTGAGCGTGACCCCGTATCTGACGCTGGACAACCTCACCAACGGTGTGACCACTGCCCATCAAACCGAAAACCCGATTGAGCTGGCCGTGCTGGGTGTGACGGCCCATGACATCCCGCCAGAGCGTCTCAACCAGCACATCTGGGACCTTGAGCACCTGGGATGCAAGGTCATGGTGTTGTGCCCGACCACGGAGCTGGCGCTGTTCAATACCGCCGTGCCCAACCCCCACAACCAGCTCCAGGCCAAGCCGACCTGCACGCGCAAATTGCGTCGCTCGCTCATCGAACTCATCAACCCGCAGCAGACCCGTCACGAGCCCGGCGAGATACTGGCCAGCCGGGCGCCGCGGATTTTGTGCGTGGATGACAACCCCGCCAACCTGCTGCTGGTACAAACCCTGCTCGAAGACATGGGTGCCAAGGTCACGGCCGTTGACAGCGGTTACGCCGCCGTCGATGCGTTCAAGGCCGAAGACTTCGATCTGGTCCTGATGGACGTGCAAATGCCCGGCATGGATGGCCGCGAAACCACCGAAGTGCTGCGCCAGTGGGAGCAACAACGCCAATCGACGCCGGTGCCGATTGTCGCGCTGACCGCCCATGCAATGGCCAACGAGAAGCGCGCCCTGCTGCAAAGCGGCATGGACGATTACCTGACCAAACCCATCAGCGAACGCCAACTGGCGCAAGTGGTGCTGAAGTGGACCGGCCTGGCCTTGCGCAATCAAGGCAGCGACGGCCCCCAGGAGCCCGTACGCCAAGCCAACAAACTGGCCGTGCTCGATGCCGAGGAAGGCTTGCGTTTGGCGGCAGGCAAGGCCGATCTGGCCGCCGACATGCTGTCGATGTTGCTGGCATCGCTGGAAACCGACCGCCTGGCCATCCTTCAGGCCCGCGAAGACAACGACGCCGTGGCCTTGATCGAGCGCGTACACCGCTTGCACGGCGCGACCCGTTACTGCGGCGTGCCGCAATTGCGCGGCGCCTGTCAGCGCAGCGAAACCCTGCTCAAGCAAGAAAGCCCGGCCGCCGACGCTGCCCTCGAAGAACTCGACCAGGCAATTTTGCGTCTGGCGCAAGAAGCGCGCAGCTCGGCGTAACCCCTGTTTGCGATATCACCCATTGCCAAGGAAGCACTGATGCGCACGATTCTTTTCAGCAGCCAGACCTACGATCAGGACAGTTTTACCGCCGCCACACAGCCCGGCGACCTTGAACTACACTTTCAACCGGCGCGCCTGAGCTTCGACACCGCCGCGCTGGCCCATGGCTATGAAGTGGTTTGCCCGTTTATCAATGACGACTTGAGCGCCCCGGTGCTTGAGCAACTGGCAGCTGGAGGCACGCGCCTGATCGCCCTGCGCTCCGCCGGTTACAACCATGTTGACCTGGCGGCGGCCAAACGCCTGGGGCTGAGCGTGGTGCGGGTACCGGCGTACTCACCACACGCTGTGGCGGAACACGCCGTGGCGTTGATTCTGGCGCTTAACCGTCGCCTGCACCGCGCCTACAACCGCACCCGCGAAGGCGACTTCACCCTGCACGGCCTGACCGGTTTTGATCTGGTGGGCAAAACTGTCGGTATCGTCGGCACCGGGCAGATCGGCGCCACCTTCGGCAAAATCATGGCCGGTTTTGGCTGCAAGCTGCAGTGCTTTGACCCCTACCCCAATGCCGAACTGGTGGCACTGGGCGCCGAATACGTGAGCCTCGCGCAGTTGCTCGCCAGTTCGCACATCATCAGCCTGCATTGCCCGCTGACTGCCGATAACAAGCACCTGATCAACCGCGAGTCACTGGCCACCCTGCAACATGGCGCCATGCTGATCAACACCGGGCGCGGTGCGCTGGTTGATACGCCGGCCCTGATCGAAGCGCTGAAAAGCGGCCAGTTGGGCTATTTGGGGCTGGACGTGTACGAAGAAGAAGCCCAATTGTTCTTCGAAGACCGCTCCGACCTGCCCTTGCAAGACGACGTGCTGGCGCGCCTGCTGACCTTCCCGAATGTGATCATCACCGCGCACCAGGCCTTTCTGACCCGCGAGGCGCTGAGCGCGATTGCCAGTACCACGCTGGACAATATCGCCGCGTGGCGTGAAGGCGCCCCACAAAACCTGGTCGAAGGTTGATAGCATAGCGGCCTATTTGGAGGACCCATGGTCGAACACGATTTCCGCTACAACCTGCTTAGCCCGCAGCACACCTTGATTGAATGCCGCGCATTGATGCCGGGTCGTTATCAAGTCACCGGCAACGGCGGCTCCATTCAGCACGGCGACGTGCTGATCGTGACCCTCAAAGGCAGCAAGGACTTGTCCATGCGCCTGAACGTCGAAAAAGTGCGTCACCTGATCAACCCGCGCGGTCAGTGGGTGGCCGTGGCCAACGGCCCGGTATTCGGTGAGCTGGCGATTCATGAATGGCAAGTCAACTGTGACGGCTGCGCCAAAGAACTGAAGTTCGAGTTCGCGGTCGATGCCAAACTGGGCACCAAGGCCCAGAAGCCTGCGGCCAGCGCACGGATTGCCGAACTGGGCTGGAGCACTGAAGGCAGCAAGCACCTGTGCCCGCAATGCCAAAAGGCTGCGCTATGAAACGCGGGCTCCTGCTGGCCATGCTGGGCGCCAGCCTGGTGGGCTGCGCAGGGCACTCCGCGCAATTGCAGCGCAACCATGCTTACGTGGTGGAATGGATTGGTGAGCGTCCGTTGATGGACTACAGCCACCTGACCGTAACCTTCGACGAAGGTGGCCGCGCCTATGGCAATGGCGGTTGTAACCACTGGTTTGCGCCGTACACCCTGGACGGTGACAAGCTGACCTTTGGCCCGGTCGGCAGCACCCGCAAAGCCTGCGCCCCGGCGTTGATGGAGCAAGAGCAACGGTTCTTCAAGGCCTTGCAGACTGTCGAGCGCTGGGACATCTCGCCGATTGAGCAGGTGCGTTTCTGGCCGGCTGAAGGCCTGCCGTTGCGGCTCTGGCCTGAAGATAGCTGACCCGTAGGCTGCGATCTTTTAACCTTCAACATCAAAAGATCGCAGCCTGCGGCAGCTGTAGCAGTTGACGAGCTTTGCGAGGCTACGTCCGGGCGCGTAGCACCCGCAAAGCCTCCTCAACCGCCAAGATCAAAAGATCGCGAGCAAGCTCGCTCCTACAGTTGTGTCGCGTACCCCTGTAGTCGCTGACGAGGCACGAAGGCTGCGATGGGTTGCGCAGCACCCGCAAAATCCTCTCAACCGCCAGGATCAAAAGATCGCGAGGCAAGCTCGCTCCTACAGTTTGATCGCGTGCGCCTGTAGTCGCTGACGAGGCACGAAGGCTGCGTCGAAAGATCGCGCGCATATCCCTCGTAGCAGTTGACGAGCTTTGCGAGGCTACGTCCGGGCGCGCAGCACCCGCAAAACCTTCTCAACCGCCAAGATCAAAAGATCGCGAGGCAAGCTCGCTCCTACAGTTTTATTGCGTACCCCTGTAGTCGCTGACGAGGCACGAAGGCTGCGATGGGTTGCGCAGCGACCCCAGACGGCGGTCCTGCGGCCTAGCCCTTCAATTCCTTGAGCTTGGCCAGGATACCCGCCGCGGTTTGTTCGCCCAGCAACTGGGCGCGGACTTTGCCCTTGTCATCGATGATGTAGGTGACCGGCAAGGCTTCACTGCGCGGCAGGTCAAAGGTGTCGGCCGGGTCTTGGGCCAATACGGTAAAGGTGATGCCCAGCGCGGTGCTGGCATCGTTCAGTTCCTTGCCCTGCAAGCCGTCAAAGTTAACCCCGAACAAGCCCACCGACTGCCCCTGCAACTGGCCTTCCAGCGCATTCAGCTCAGGGATTTCAACGCGGCACGGCCCGCACCACTCGGCCCAGTAGTTGATCACTTTCCATTGCTTGTCCAGACGTTCGGACGCGACCTTCTCTCCATGTTGATCGACCCCGTAATCATTCCCGCACCCGGCGAGCAATAACGTAGCGGCGACGGCAGTGGCCGCCAACAGTCGCTTGAACATGTGCTGTTCCTTCTCATTTAAGCCAACAAAAGACATTAACAGGCGACCAATGACCGCACACGGTTCAGACACGCCTGTGAGGCGGGTAGAATACCCGCCACCTTACGCAAGAAGCGACCCGCTCATGACTGATCTGACGCTTTATCACAATCCGCGCTGCTCTAAATCACGCGCTGCGCTCGAGATTCTCGAAGCCCGTGGCCTGGCACCGACCGTGGTGCGCTACCTTGATACCCCGCTGGAGGCCACGCAACTGCGCAGCCTGCTGGGCAAACTGGGCCTCAGCGCACGCCAATTGCTGCGCTCTGGCGAAGACGAATACAAAACCTTGAACCTGGCCGACACCAGCCTCAGCGACGAGCAACTGATCGAGGCAATGGCGGCTCACCCCAAGCTCATCGAACGGCCGATTCTGGTCGCCGGTGACAAAGCTGTCATTGGTCGACCACCAGAAAAGGTTCTGGAGATCCTGCCATGAGCGCGCCTTATATCCTGGTGCTGTTTTACAGCCGCCACGGCGCCACCGCCGAAATGGCCCGGCACATTGCTCGCGGCATTGAGCAAGGCGGCATTGAAGCGCGCCTGCGCACCGTCCCGGCGATCTCTGCCGAGTGCGAAGCCGTGGCCCCGAGCATTCCTGAGGACGGTGCGCTGTACGCCAGCCTCGATGACCTGAAAAATTGCTCAGGCCTGGCGCTGGGCAGCCCGACCCGCTTCGGCAACATGGCCGCGCCACTCAAGTACTTTCTGGACGGCACCAGCAACCTGTGGCTGACCGGCGCACTGGTGGGTAAACCCGCAGGCGTGTTCACCTCCACCGCCAGCCTGCACGGCGGCCAGGAAACCACCCTGCTGTCGATGATCATGCCGTTGCTGCACCACGGCATGCTGATCACCGGTCTGCCTTACAGCGAGTCAGCGCTGCTCAACACCACCGGTGGTGGCACGCCGTACGGCCCGAGCCATCACGCCGGGGCTGACGGCAAACGCAAGCTCGATGAGCACGAAATCGCCCTGTGCCGGGCGCTGGGGCTGCGCTTGGCGGCTACCGCCCAGAAGCTGGAGAGCCCGCGTGGCTAAAAAGCCCAAGGTGTTGCCGCCGATTGAGTGGCTCACGCCCCGCGTGCGGTTGATGCGCGGCGTGAGCCTGGCGTGCTTTTTCGGCCTGATCGGCTTGTTGTGCGTGTATTACCTGGTGTTCGCCAACCTGCACGGCGCACGGCCCTGGGTGATCTTGCTGATTGAGCTGGTGCCGCTGCTGATCCTCGTGCCCGGTATGCTCAAGGGCAGCCCGCGCGGGCACTCGTTCACCTGCTACGTGGTGAACTTGTACCTGCTCAAGGGCGCGCTGGCGGCATTCGATCCGAACCGGCAACTGTTCGGCCTGCTGGAAATCGCCGCCAGCGTGGCGGTGTTCGTCAGTGCGCTGCTGTTTGTGCGCTGGCGCTACCAGCTGGATCGCCGCCTGGCGGGTGAGTAAGCGTAAACGGCGGGGCCATTGGCGGGCCTCGCCGCGTTCATCCAGCGCCTCGGAGCGACTGGGCGTTCGACACAGCGCCGATTTTGATGCTTATCCCGCCGCGTAAAAACAGGTCGCGCAAAGTCCAGGCGCTGGCGTCGTTCCTGAATGAGTCATTCAAATCCAAAGGCCCGGAGAAAAGCCGCGCCCAGGCTGTTATCGTCCCCTCATTGAAACCGTTTACTGACGCTGGAAATCTTCAATATGAAGCGCACTACCCCCGAGCAACTGGCGCTCATCAGTCAGATGGAGCACATCGCAGAAGGCTTGAGCCAAACGTTCAGCCCTTTTTGCGAGGTGGTTTTGCATGATCTGCGCGACCCCGAGCACGCCATTCTGGCCATTCACAACAACCTGTCCGGCAGGGCCGTCGGGGACCCGGCAACCGAGCTGGGGCTAGCGCGCATTGCCGACCCGGCCTACCCGCAGGTGATTGCCAACTACCCCAATCAGTTCAAGGACGGTCGCCAGGTCAAGAGCACCTCGATCGGCATTAAGGATTCTTCGGGGCATTACGTGGCCGCGCTGTGCATGAACATCGACCTGACCCTGTTCAAAGGGCTGCAAGGCATGCTCGAACAGTTCGGCGCCTTTCACGGCGAGCGCCCGCACGAAACCCTTGAGCCCAGCGGCGCAGAGACCATCCGGACGCGGATTGATCAGTTTGCTGCACGCCTGGCCACCACGCCCCGCACCCTCAAGGCGGCTGACCGCAGAGTGCTGCTACAAGAGCTGAAAGACGCGGGCCTGCTGGACATCAGAAAAGCCATGGAGACCGTGGCGTCACACCTCGGCGTGTCCCGCGCCACCGTGTACAGCGACACGCGCTAACGCCTCAATTTCAACCAGGTAACCATGATGCAACTCCGGCACCGGCACCACGGCACGTGCCGGGCGATGGCTGCCCAACAGCTGCGCGTAAACCTGATCAAAGTCCGGCCAGTGCTGTACACCGGCAACGTAAACCGTCACTTTGAGCAAATCACTCGGCTCGCCGCCCGCCGCCTTGAGAATGGCCAGCAGGTTATTCAGCGCAATCTGTGCCTGCTCAGCAAACGACGCGTCAAGGTTGTGAGCGCCAGAGGGGCTTACCGGCAGTTGCCCCGAGATATACAGCGTGCCTTGGTGGCTTATGGCTTGCGAATAGTGGCCAGCCGGGGGCGACGCCGCATCAGTGCTTATGATGTTCATGGATCACCTGCGTGAGAGAGCGTTAGGGGTTCAGGACTGCAGAAGTGTGCCGAGTTTCTCGATGTCGATATTGCCGCCCGTAATCATCACGCCGACACGCTGGCCCTGAAGCTCAGCCTTGTATTTTCTGACGGCCGCCAGCCCCAGGCAGCCGGTGGGCTCGACCACCATCTTCATGCGCTCAGCAAAGAACTTCATGGCCCAGACCAGCTCTTCATCGGTCACCGTGACGATCCGGTTAACACCGTTGAGGATAATCGGGAACGTGTACTGCCCCAGGTGCTGGGTTTGCGCACCATCAGCGAGGGTGTCGGGGGTATCAATGTGAACAATCACCCCTGAATTGAACGACTGCTGGCCGTCATTGCCGGCTTGCGGCTCAACCCCGATGAGGGTGCAACCGGGTGACAGCGCACGGGTCGACAGCGTGGTGCCCGAGAGCATGCCGCCACCGCCCAGGCCGACAAACAGCGCATCCAGCGGACCGACACTGTCGAACAGTTCCTTGGCCGCCGTACCCTGCCCGGCCAATACGTCCGGGTGATCGTAGGACGGGATCAACGTCATGCCGCGCTCAGCGGCCAAAGCCTTGCCGATCGCTTCGCGGTCCTGGGTGTAACGGTCGTAGAAAATCACCTCGGCGCCGTAGCCCTTGGTTGCCGCCACCTTGGCGACGGGGGCATCCGTGGGCATGACAATGATCGCCGGGATCTCCAGCAACGACGCTGCCAGCGCGATGCCTTGGGCGTGATTGCCCGAAGAGAACGCAACCACGCCGCCCTGGCGCTGATCGTCAGTGAATTTAGCCAGCGAGTTGTACGCGCCTCTGAACTTGAAAGAGCCGGTGCGCTGGTAGTTTTCGCATTTGAAAAACACCTGCGCGCCGATGTCGTTATCAAGCGTGCGCGAGGTCAGAACCGGCGTCACGTTGGCGACCCCTTCGAGCCGCTTCGACGCGTCGATGACCGCTTGATAGGTGGGCAGAGTGATTGGCATGGCAACAGGTCCTCGACGAATGAGCAGACCCAGACATATTATCCAGAATCAGACAAACCGTAAACAACCTGACAAACCGTCTATCACCGCCCCATGATCAGTGATTCACGGTAAACGCCAGCATCTGCGACAACTGGCACATCGGCCGACCGCTTTCAGCGTGCCACTGGTTGAAAGCATCTTGCACAATCGCCAGGTCGCGCAGGCTGGTCGGTACTTTGTCTACCAGCTTTTGTGCGTTGAGCGCCGCCACAACGTCATAGCTCGGCACAAAAGTGTCTTTGCCAACCATGCGCAAGAAGCGTGGCGCCGACAGGCCGCCCAGTTGGTTACCGTGTTTGGCCAGGTACTTCCACAAGCCGACAATGTCGGTCACCGGCCAATCGGCGATAAACGCGCCGAAGCTGCCGTGTTCGTGGGCAATGTCGAGGATCAACTGGGCATTGCGCGGCACGCTCTTGAGCTTGCCCAAGTGGCGAATGATCCGCGCGTCCTGCATCAACCGCTCCAGGTGCTCAGCGCCCATCAACACGACTTTTTCCGGGTCGAAGCCGAAGAACACTTCTTCAAACACCGGCCATTTGGCGTCTACCACGCTGTGTTTGAGCCCGGCACGAAACACCCGCAGTGCCAGGGTAGACAGGTAACGGTCGTCCGGGATCTTGCGCAGTTGCGCAGGCGTGCGAGGAACGGGCAACTCGGCTTCCAGCGCGGCGGACGAACCAAAACGGTTCAAACAATATTCGTGCAGCCATTTGAAGTCGCGCATGCCCTCTCCTCTGGGTCGGTGGGGTGTTACATGGGGTTCAGAGCCGTGTGCGGGCTTAGAGGTTCAACAGATTAACGAAACGCGGGGTCGCGGTTTCGTCGATCTTCAGGCTGGCAAAATCAAACAGGTTGCGGTCCGCCAGTTGCGACGGGTTCACGTGTTGCAGGCTGCGGAAGATGCTTTCGGTGCGCCCAGGGTTCTTGCGTTCCCACTCTTGCAGCATGTCTTTGACCACCTGGCGTTGCAGGTTTTCCTGCGAGCCGCAGAGGTTGCACGGAATAATCGGGAACTGCTGCAAATCCGAGTACGCCTGAATGTCCTTCTCGTTGCAGTACGCCAGCGGGCGAATCACCACGTTACGCCCGTCGTCGGAGCGCAACTTGGGCGGCATCGCCTTGAGGGTGCCGTTGAAGAACATGTTGAGGAAGAACGTCTCGACGATGTCATCACGGTGATGACCCAAGGCCATTTTGGTCGCGCCGATTTCGTCGGCGAAGGTGTACAAGGTGCCCCGGCGCAGGCGCGAGCACAGCGAACAGGTGGTCTTGCCTTCCGGGACCAGCTCCTTGACCACCGAGTAGGTGTCTTTTTCGACGATGTGGTACTCAACGCCCAGCGATTTGAGGTACGCCGGCAGCACCTCTTCCGGGAAGCCCGGCTGTTTCTGGTCCATGTTCACGGCCACGATCGAGAACTGGATCGGTGCGACCTTTTGCAGGTGCAGCAGCACATCCAGCAGCGTGTAACTGTCTTTACCGCCCGACAGGCACACCATCACCTTGTCGCCGTCTTCAATCATGTTGAAGTCAGCCACCGCCTCACCGGTCAATCGGCGCAGGCGTTTCTGGAGTTTAAGTTGAGAGACCGAGAGAGTGCCCATAGCGCTTCAATTCCGCGAGTTAAGACCAAAAGCCGGGCATTTTACTTAAAAAAACCGCGCACACGAACCCCCGCCCCCACTTAGACCACATCGCGATAAGCCTGGACCTAACAAAGTGATTAGCGCTAAAGGACTAGGGCGGTCCAGTACAAGGGTTTCTATACTCAATTCAAGGCCCTGCACCTGCACGCCAGAGGCGTGTATACCCGTGCGCGGCTGCGGGAAACCCTACCAAGGACGATGCGTTTGAAACAGGAGTGAGCGCCATGATCCATCACGTTCTAGGTCTCTTTACCCACCCTGATCAAGAGTGGCGCGAGATCCGTGTCGACGCCGAAAAAAGCGTCAGCCGCATCTACCTCACCCACACCTTGATCCTGGCGGCGATCCCGGTGGTTTGCGCGTTTATCGGTACCACCCAGGTGGGCTGGAAGATCGGCGGTAATCCGCCGGTCATGCTCACCCTCGACAGCGCGCTGTGGATGAGCGCCTTGTCTTACCTGGCGATGCTGGTGGGCGTTGGCGTCATGGCGAGTTTTATCCACTGGATGGCCCGCACCTACGATGCGGTGCCGAGCATGGCCCGTTGTGTGGCGTTTGCCACTTATACGGCAACGCCCTTGTTTATTGCCGGGCTCGCGGCGCTGTACCCGCAGATGTGGCTGGCATTGTTGGTGGGCACGGCGGCCATTTGCTACACGGTGTTCCTGTTGTTCGTGGGCGTACCGACCGTGATGAACATCGACCCGGATGAAGGCTTTTTGTTTTCAAGCTCGATCCTGGCCGTGGGCTTGGTAGTGTTGGTGGCGATTATCGCGTTCAGCGTGATCGTTTGGGGGCTGGGGATTGGGCCGACGTATATCTCCTGAACCTGCTTAAAGGTGCTCTCGATCTTTTGAAGATCAAAAGATCGCGAGACAAGCTCGCTCCTACAGGGCATGCCTGTTTGAGTACATACAAGCCATATTTACAACAAAGTCTGAGGTGTTTTTGTTAAGTAACCTCGACTTGGTGAAGTGCGAGCCCCGTCTGAGTAAATGCCTTCTAACAGGACGATATAAGGCGTATTGGGAAGTAACTCCTTGAGAAATAAAGAGGGTTGTGGGTAGGTAACTGGATACACCACTGGATCACCGATGGGTATTTGCTCCTTAGAGCCATCGGTTGGATACAGTGTCACCTCGGCACTCGCGAATTTATAAAGATCATTAACCACCCACCCAATAATACCGAGCACCGGAGAAATGCGAATGACATTGAAGATCCTTGGGCCTGGATCTGGAAGTTTAGTGATCAACGTATAAGCGGTGGGAGCGGAATGCCTGCCGGCTATACTGACAGATAGGACAGTCAGCAGATAGCTTGTATCTCTGGCCAACCCCGTGACCACCACAATATGGTCAACACCGTTATGGGCTACTTCAAAATCATACCGGGTGAATGGACCTCCATTGACACTGACTAAATAGTAGAGTGCTTGCGTGGGGTTTCGGATACCTACCCCTGCGGACATCTTGTCCCAATAATAGGTCACCCCAAAAAGACTCGGCATGCGCGGTGCGACCGCCTTGACCAGATTAGCAGCAATACAATTAGGCACCAGATCATTGCGACCAAAAAAATCCACATTAACTATATTAGCTAGATAGAGCGATAGCGCATCAGCAGCAAAGATTGTATTAACTTGGTCTTCCATATCAATAGCGCCATACAGAGCCTCATACCTTACATACTGCATGGAATTTAAATACCCCCGGCGGGGTTGGTTCAGCTCCGATGACACAAAACTATTGAGCGCTTGTTCGGTGGGCAAATCCTCACCGATCCAGAGGTGTTTGACTTCTGGCCAGATCAACTCCTCACCCGCATCTTGATCCCAGCACAAAACGATATTTTTACCAGGGTACTGCTGATGAAGTTGAGCTAAGGTTAAATCCATAGCAGCACGAGGTATCAACCCCGTTGATGTGAGACCTGACTTAATCTGATTTTTCAGTGCCGCATAGTTAAATGCTCCTGCACCACGCTTATCAACGTCATGAATATCAAGGATGAGAATCTCATTTTTTTTGGATGCATAGTCCTCACGAAAAAAACCATTAATCCAATCAATAAGCCCTCGCACGGTCCGACTCGATTCAAACCCACCGTGAAAACACCGAAACTCGTTAACAGTGATCATTTCTCGTATGCGCAAGTCCAATACACGCACGCCATTCCCCACTTGATACTCCCAAGAGTCATCCTGCGTACTTATCCAGCCCTCAGGAATACCGGACGTACCTTTTTTATCCATACCGGCATTATGAGTACCTGGCAGACTGAGTTCATGAAGTTTAAGACCTTTTAACGCCTCATGATGATAAGTCATCCAGTTTCTTACGTTCGGCCACCCTGTGCTAATTGGAGATTTTTCTTTGGACATAGTGATGCACTACCAGTTGAAAACAATGATTGAACTGCGCACACCTATCTTACTGACAAAGAAGCGTACGCTCAGAGGAGAGATGATTAGGCAGTACATTGCAAACACTAACAAGCTGACAGATCTGATAGTTGACACAACCTATAAAAACAAACACCTTGAAAAATTTTTAATCTTCAGAAAAATCAAAAGACTCGCAAGAGAGCACACAACCCCTCTAATGGGCTGCATCGTTAGTTTTAGTTGTTTCAATTTTTCAACCCCGTATTGGCAGAGCTTTACGTTAACGAACTACCCACTTAAACCACCAGACCGCCTGCCATAGAGACGACAGGGCAAGATCAAAAGATCGCGAGGCAAGCTCGCTCCTACAGTGATCGGGGCAGACCATTCAGCGCCAAGCGCTTCGGAACCTTTTCCGCTTGCGGCATAATCGCCGCCTCTGGAGACCCGAACCGCATGCCCGAGTTACTCAACACCCGTGTCGAAGACTGCTTCAAACAGGCCGAAGTGTTTTTCAAGCGGCCTTTCAAGCGCCCTGTAGTCAGCTTCAAGCTGCGCGGCCAAAAGGCCGGAGTTGCCCACCTGCACGAGAACCTGCTGCGCTTCAATCCGCAGTTGTACCGTGAAAACAGCGAAGACTTTCTCAAGCAAACCGTGCCCCACGAAGTGGCGACCTGATTGCCCACCAATTGTTTGGCGACCGTATCGCGCCCCATGGCGAGGAATGGCAGTTGATCATGCGCGGGGTTTACGAGTTGCCGCCCAACCGCTGCCACACCTACGCGATCAAACGACGCACCGCAACGCGCTACATTTACCGCTGCCCATGCCCCGACAGCGATTTCCCCTTCAGCGCCCAGCGCCATAACCTGGTCAAGCAAGGCCGGCGCTATCTGTGCCGCCGCTGCCGCCAGACACTGGTGTTCAGTGGCGAGGCCCGGGTCGAATAACGCCCATAAAAAAACCCATCCGAAGATGGGTTTTTTAGACGCTTAACGTTACTTCATGACTTGCGACGGCATCTGGCCTTCAGCAACCAGCTGGTCGTCTTCTGGCAGAGTGTTGTCCAGCGGGCTGCCGCCCGACGCGAGCTCGCGCTGCATCACGTCGACGTCCAGCTCTTTAACCCACTTGGCCACAACCAGAGTCGCTACTGCGTTACCGATCAGGTTGGTCAGGGCGCGGGCTTCGGACATGAAGCGGTCGATACCCAGAATCAGCGCCAGGCCAGCCACCGGCAAGTGGCCTACAGCAGACAAGGTCGCCGCCAGTACGATAAAGCCGCTACCGGTGACACCCGCCGCCCCTTTGGACGACAGCAACAGCACCAGCAACAGAGTGATCTGGTGGGTGATGTCCATGTGGGTGTCAGTGGCCTGAGCAATAAACACGGCCGCCATGGTCAGGTAGATCGAGGTACCGTCGAGGTTGAACGAGTAACCGGTCGGGATCACCAGACCTACTACCGACTTCTTCGCCCCCAGACGCTCCATTTTCACCAGCATGCGTGGCAGTGCCGATTCCGACGAAGAGGTACCCAGTACGATCAGCAGTTCTTCACGGATGTAGCGGATCAGCTTGACGACGCTGAAGCCGTGAGCACGGGCGATGCTGCCCAGCACCAGCAGTACGAACAGTACGCAGGTCACGTAGAAGCAGATCATCAGTTGACCCAGCTGAACCAGCGAGCCCACACCGTAAGCACCGATGGTGAACGCCATGGCGCCCAGTGCACCCAGCGGCGCCAGCTTCATGATCATGTTGATGATGTTGAACATGACATGAGCGAAGCGGTCGATGAAGTCCAGTACCGGCTTGCCGTAAGCACCCAGGCGGTGCAGGGCAAAGCCGAACAGTACCGAGAACATCAGCACTTGCAGGATGTCGCCGTTGGCAAACGCACCGACGATGGTCGACGGGATCACGTTGAGAACAAAACCAACGATGCTTTGATCGGCGCCTGCTGTCACGTAAGCCGCGACTTTAGAGGCGTCCAGCGTGGACACGTCGATGTGCATGCCAACACCTGGCTGCACCACGTTAACCACCACCAGACCAATGATCAGGGCCAGGGTCGAGACAATTTCGAAGTACAGCAACGCATAACCACCGGTCTTGCCAACCGACTTCATGCTCTGCATGCCGGCGATACCGCTCACCACCGTACAGAAAATAATGGGTGCGATAACCATCTTGATCAGTTTGATAAAGCCATCGCCCAACGGTTTAAGCGCAACACCGGTTTCAGGGTAGTAATGGCCCAGCAAGATACCGATAGCAATCGCTACGATTACTTGCACATACAGAGATTTGTACAGTGGCTGACGAGTCGTCATTGCAAAGTTCCTCAAGTGCATCACACCGTCGTCATTCCATCCGGGACGGCTGATACCTAAAGCGCGAACCCTCCTGTACTTGGAGGGATTTGTTGTTTCAAGCTGCTCTATCGGCAACTCTCGCAACACTCTTTGCAAGCCACGGGCCACTTTGCACAAAACCGGTGCAATGGCCCATAGCACCGGCACTTGTAGGAAAATGGCGATATTTTTTGTAGGACAATACTTGGCGGATTTCCGCCCTTTGGCGGGTTTTCGGCAGGCGAAATGGCGGATACCCGCCTGACGAATTCGAAACCCATCTCTTTAGCTACAGTGTGGGAGCGGGCTTGCTCGCGATGCAGTCAACCCGGTATGCCTGTTACACGTTGTCGATCCAATCGCGAGCAAGCCCGCTCCCACACAGGTCAAGTGCGCTTAAATTCACACCGTCGAGAAGTGAATCCGGAACGCAGCGCCACCCAGCGGTGAGTCGTCCAGGGTCAGTTGGGCGTCGTAGCTTTCGATGATGTCTTTAACCACCGCCAACCCGATACCCTGCCCCGGATGCTGTCGGTCCAGCCGTTCGCCACGCTGCAAGATACGCGCGCGCTGGTCGGGGGGCACGCCCGGCCCGTCGTCCTCTACGCACACTTCAATGCCCAGGGCATTTCGATGCAGGCTGACACGCACTTGGCGCAGGCACAGCCGGTAGGCGTTTTCCAGCAGGTTGCCAAGCAACTCCAGCAAGGCGTTCTGTTCGATCGGCACATGGCTGAGCGGGGCAATGTCGTAGCTGACCTTGACCTGCTTGTCGCGATAGACCTTGTCCAGCGTGTTGCACAGGCTTTCAACCACCGGCAGCAGTTCAACCTGATGGCGCACCAGACCACTTTTACGCAAGCTGGCCCGCTGCAATTGATAGCTGATCTGCTGGTTCATGCGTTCAATCTGGGTTTGCAGCACTTTGGCCTGTTCACGCTCGGTGGGGCGTTGCGCCATGCTTTCACTCACGCCCTGCAACACCGCCAGTGGCGTTTTCAGGCTGTGGGCCAGGTCATCCAGAGAATCACGGTAGCGCGAGCGCTGCTCACGTTCGCTTTGCAGCAAACGGTTCAGCGAGCCGGTTAAACGCAGCAATTCGCGAGGGTGCTGCTCGCTCAAGCTCTCGCGTTCGCCGGTTTCGATTTCATCCAGTTCCTGACTTAAGCGCCGCAATGCCTGTAACCCCCACGTCAGACCGATCCACAACAACGCCAGCAGGACAAATAGCGCCGCGCCAAACCCCAGGTAGAGGTTTTCGCGCAGTCCGGCGAGTGTCAGGTTGTATTCACGCATGGGTTGCAACGCCACAAAGCTGAACGCGGCCGTTCGCCCCCCCAGCGATTTCACCTCAACGTCGTAGACAAAGAATTCTTCGCCGCTGTCTTCCCGGATGCTTGCAAACTCATTACCGCGCCCGTCGTAACGGGGCTTGTAATTGATGTTTTCTTCTTGCGTGGCCCGCGAACGCCACACCAGGCGTCCGTCGCGGTCGTAGATGTAGCCCAGCAAGCGGCTGTCCGGCAGGTTGAGTTCCTCATCCGGCAGCAAGGTCGGCATTTTGAGGTGATTTTTTTCAACCTTCGCCGCCGAAATCAACGTTGTGACATCAGAGGCCAGGCGCTGCTCGATGGCATCTTTGAGGGCAAGGCTAAACGCGCCTTGCATGGCCGGCAGCAGTGCGAGCATAAAAAGGACGGCCAACAAGGTGGCCGCCAGCATCAACCGAACGCGTAGTGAACGAATCAACGACAGCGCTCAGTAAACAGGTACCCCAAGCCGCGTACCGTGTCGATTGGCTTAAAGCCGCTTTCCCCCTCAAGCTTGCGACGCAGGCGCCCGACCAGCACCTCGATCACATTCGGATCACGTTCCTCGTCATCCGGGTACAGCTGTTCCATCAGTCGGTCCTTGGCCACCACTTGCTGATGATGGCGCATCAGGTATTCCAGAATCCGGTATTCGTAGGCGGTCAGTGGCAGAGGCTTGTCGTCCAGCACCGCTTGTTTGCGGTTGATGTCGAGCACCAGCCCACCCGCGACGATGGTCGACTGGGTGAAACCGCTGGAACGACGCAACAACGCATTGAGACGGGCTTCCAGCTCTTCGAACTGGAACGGCTTGACCACGTAGTCGTCGGCACCGGCCGCCAGCCCTTCGACTTTGTCTTGCCAGTTACCCCGCGCGGTGAGGATCAGGATCGGGAAAGTCTTGCCCCGCGCCCGCAACTGACGAATCAATTCCAGCCCGCCCATGCCCGGCAAACCCAAATCAATCATCGCCAGATCGTGATTGAACTGCTCGGTCTGGTACAACGCCTCATCGGCATTGGCCACCGCCTCGACCACATGGCCGCTTTCAGTCAGACGGGTTTGCAAGTGATGGCGCAACAGCGCCTCATCTTCAACCACCAGCAATTTCATCGCGCTCTCCCAAGCCTGTCGCGTCACTAAGGACGTGAGTCCACCACCTATACATTTACCAGCCTAGCCTTTACAGAATAAGGCGTAGGCCCTGAACACACTCTGAACAATTGCACCGCCAGCACAAGGCCAGCAGAATGCACGCCATGAATAGATCTTCAGACTTGCCAGCCTGTTGCACGCCGCTTGGTTGCGACTGGCCCTTGCCCATTGCGCTGCCCGGTAGCGTATGGCGCAGCACCGCGTTCGACCCGGCGCAACTGACCCCGGACGACTTTACCCGCAGCGGCCTGCACCTGCCTGCGAGTATTCAACGATCAGTGGCAAAACGCCAAGCCGAATTTCTGGCCGGCCGCCTGTGTGCCCGCGATGCGGTGCTGCACCTGGACGGCACCCGGGCTACACCGGCCATCGGTGAAGACCGAGCCCCCGTGTGGCCCCGGCACATCAGTGGCGCCATCACCCACAGCCAGGGCCGTGCGGCGGCACTGGTGGCGTTAAAAAGTGACTGGCTGGGGTTGGGCATCGACCTCGAAAACAGGCTCAGCCTTGATCGCGCTCAACGTTTGGCCAAAGAAATCCTCACCCCCAATGAGCTGCAACGCATGGCCGCAGGCCCGGTTGAGGACCAGGCGCTGGTCGTCACGCTGACATTTTCGATCAAAGAAAGCCTGTTCAAGGCCTTGTACCCGCTGGTGCACAAGCGCTTTTACTTTGAGCACGCCGAAGTGCTGAGCTGGTCAAAAGACGGCCAGGTGCGCTTGCGGCTGCTCACGGACTTGTCTGAAGAGTGGCATCAGGGCAAAGAGCTTGAAGGACAATTTGCCTTGATGGGTGAGCAACTATTGAGCGCCGTCGCGATTAAAGCCAGCGCGGCACGGTGATCAGGTCGCGGGCTTGTAGACGTTTAGCGTCAGTTCCTCAATCAGCAGGTTCACCTGCTGATCTCTGACCAGCGTCAGCTCACTCCCCCTTTGCAACTGCGCCTCATCGGACAGACCGCTTTCTTCAGAGAGTTTGGTGTAGTCGCGCTGGTAGTCGGCCTCGATGGTTGCAAAACGATCGGCATAGTTGTTCAGCAGAAAAGTTCGCCAAAATTTTTCGTGCGTGATGGCGTGCATAAACGTCGGGCTGCCATCCAGCGCCAAAATACTCGCGCGTGCTGCTGCAATCTGCCCAGGGCTGACACCTGCAGTCGGCGCATACAGCATCGTCCTCGCCTGGGTCGGTAAATCAAGGGACTGCGCCAACTCAACACGGTAGAACAGGATCACTTCAGCGGCATCAGGATTGCCCCCCGCCGCCACCCGCCTGGCCACTTCGGCTTCTGACAGCAGGTCAACTTGCCTTAACCGGAACAAGCGCCTGGCCAGGTTGAACAACTCTGCTTCGCGCTGTGCATCGCCCGTACGGTTTAGCGCTTCATGAACCAGCACTTCAACTTCCATGTTTTCCAAAAGCACCATGGCCCCATCCCCACAGCTTCGCTCTTCACGGAAAATCCTGTTCAACAAGGTTTCGCGCAGCGCGGTATTGGCCAGCATTTGATCAATCAGTGTCCATACACGGTTTGTCAGGTTTGCCCACACCTGCTCACTCATCTTGCGGCGGTCATGTGCGAACAACGCAAGGGTCTGGAAAAAGTCTTTGACGTTGCCTCCCGCGCCTTGCAGCAATTGCCATTGCTGCGTTCTGGCTGCCGCTTGAGCCGGGCTGGCGTCACTTGGCAACCACGGCGAAACATCATTCGCCGCCGTCTGTAATTGAGCGTTAAGGGAAAGCTGATTAAAGCTATGCGCAATCGTCGGCCCGTAGCCAAAATCACTGTGGCCCTGGGCCCAATAAGCAATAAGACGATCACGCGTTGGAGCATCCAGCGGATTCCCGGAAATGGAGGTTGCCCGGTTTGCCCCAACCGTCCATTGCGGCGCAAACACAGCGTCAGGGATGGTCGTCATTACATTGTCTCTCAGGTTCGCCCACTCGATATGAGGCAGCGCCCATAAACCATTGGGCCACTGGCTAATACCCGTATTGCTCAGGTCCAGACTGTGCAAATCAAGCATCTGACTGACGTCCGGGCTGATACCCAGAGGGTTGCCACTCAAGCTCAGTGCCCGCAGGTTCGAAAGACTCGCCAGTTGCTGCGCCGTTTCTGGCGTGAGGGTGATGCGGTTGTCTATCAGCTCAAGTGACACCAGCAGAGACATTTCAGCAATCGCGGCAGGCACATGCTCAATACGATTATTGGACATGTCCAACAGGCGTAACTGGGTAAAACTGGCGAGAAACTCATTCGAACCACTGCGCAAGTTCATCCCCTCCATCTGCAATGCGCCAACGTGGCTGAAATCTCCGCTTATCGCGGGAAGGTCGCCGATATCCAGGCCAGACAAATCGAGCTCAAAGCCTACGATGTCACCGGTATCCTCCATCACAGAGAGGTCACTTTCGCGGCGCCAGGCACTCTCGATCCTCGCCCTCGCCTGCGCTCGGTGGCCAGGAGCCGCTACCCCCATATGGCTCGTGCCGTAGGGATACAGCTGGATTTGTTCCCAGGCTCTCAGTTCGCCTTGCAATATTTGATATTGCCCACGCCTCAGGAACAGTGCTGCCTCACGTTCGGCTTGTGTTGTGCCTAACGTGTCGAGGAAGTCGATCGTCTCTCCATAATCCATGCTCGGGTACAGATCCAGCGCCTCGCGGATCAGCGACAAGGGATGAGTGGCGTTATCCAGCGTTACCGTTAACGGGTAAACCGTAAATTCACGATCAACATTCATCGGGGGTTTACGTGGCGGTGCGGGCGGCTCCAGACCTAACAGCGCACGTAGATTGGCCCGATGTGCGACAGCCAGCGCCTGAATCTTTTGGTTCAGGCTGTGCGTGTCACTGACATCCTTGACACCCATTGCTGCCCGCTCAGTGGGTTGCAGCGCATGCAGAATGGACGACAACAAATTATTGCCATTCACAGACTCCGGGTTAACCGGTTGGCCTTCGCGTGACCAGGCACGGTAACGGCCATCGCGCAGGACCAACACCCGCGTCGCCGGAGCATCTTCGGCGCCAATACGGTCAAGCACTTTGCCGGTGACACTGGCGTCACGCACTTCAATGCTCACCTCACCCGGCCACCCCGGTAGCGACTTCAACAGGTGCAGCGTGAGTTTTTCGCTGTCCGGCGTCGCCGTGGCGTTCAGGTACAAGCCCTCGTAGGCGCGGGCCAGCCTGACTTCTTTGGCCGTCCATTGCAGCTGCTCGGTGACACGTGGCGGCACCAGCCCTTTATCCAGGTAATGGATGCGCTCATGTCGTGAGACATGCAGGACCACGTGTTCGATAACGCTTTTGGGTAAATGCGGGTGCTGCTTTTGCACAAGCTGCACGTGCGGATCTGCACTGTGCTCCTGGTTCTCGTAGATCGACCTGAACAGGTTGGCTTCACGCTTTAACGCGTGGGCGGCGATTTTCTTTGCCAGGGCGAGCATCCGGTTCTCAATGATCGGGTTGTACTCGCCCAACAACGCGCGGGTGTCGGCCTCATTCAGGTTCATCAGCAAGGTGCGCAGAAACCGCCCGTTACGTGAGGCTTCAATGGAAATGCGGATGCGCGGCAAGGCGCTGTCCAGATCAGCACCGTACTCCTTCATGACCGCGCCTTGGGCATCGGTTATTTGCAGGACTTTGTTACGGGGCCAGCCCGGCAGGCTTTGAATCAGCAGCAGTTGAAAATCGCCGCTCGCCTTGGACAGCGTGTGATGGGCCTGCATGTTTTTAACAAAGTCATTGATGTCTTCCTCAATCTTGAAACGCTTCCAGGTGTCCATCAGCAAAGGCGGCGGCGCGAGGTTATTGATGTGCACCCGGCGCAATACCCCTTCATCCGTGTTGCTCACGGCCATGATCTGGCGCCCCACCTCATCGCTGAAAGTGGACCGCTGGGCACGCAAGCGGCGCAATAACTTAAGCGCATCCCACTGTTGCGGCCGCTCGGTTTGCTGACGCCAGGCGCCCTTGTAGTTGTGTTCCAGAATGGGGGTATTCACGCCGGGCTTATCGGGATGCACCATGCGCCACTGGTGAATCACGCGGTCAAACTCAACCTGGTAAACCGCGCCGTGCAAGACCACATAAGCCTTGCCCTGGAGCTCATAGAGCCCCAGCTCACCCGGGGGCTGTTGAAACGCCAGTGGTACGTCGCGTTCATACTGGGCCGTGGTGGTGTCCCACAGGTTCACCTCACCATTGGCCTGGCGATTGGCACGCATGGCATCACCCAAGGTCTGGCGCAGACCGTCGATGCTGGCGCCAGCCCCACCCACTGTTTGACGCTCTTCATGGCTCAAAAACTGACTGAGCGCCAAGAAAAAACTGTCAGGGGTCTGGGAGTACGTATCCAACTCACCAGTGTGCAAATTAGTGGCCTGATATACCCCATGGCCCTGATGGGTCAGTACCACGGTAGTGTCATCTGGCCCAGTGGCAACAGGGGCTGGCAATAAGGGCGTACGGGTTGCATCCACGACCACCAACCGGCGATCCAGCTTGTCGTGCAATACGCCGCGGGCAAATTCACGCACCCACAGATCGCCATCAGAGTTAAAGGCACGACGGTGATAAATAGTGTCCAGCGCCAGATCGGTCCGCAGCTTGGTCTTTAAGCGCTCGGCGGCATAGTCAAAGTCCAAAGGCTGGGCGTTATGCTCCAGCGCCCGCTTAACGGCGTAGGCATTGAACGGATGAGCCTCCAGCAACGTCTCCAGGCTCTCAATCGACAACGACGGGTTGAGCTCGTGTAACTTGGCCAACAACGCCGTGGTCGACTCCGACAGCGGGGGGCAGACCAACGGCAAATACTGTTTGGCCGGGTCTGAACTGGCCACCGGATCACTGCGCTTGTGCCCTTCCAGCACGGTGAGGGCTTGGAACAGCAAGGTTTTGTCGTCACGAGCCAGGTTAGCGATTTGCTCACGCACCGAGGCAATTCGGCCGGTGTGGCTGATATCGGGGTTGCCATTACGCCCAAGGGGGGACTCGGACGACAGTTGATCCAGAATCAAGGTGAACATCTGCTCCACTTGGGCGCTGCCCTGGGTGGCATCGTGCCTGGCGACATACGTGCCATGATCCAGACGCTTGAGTTCAACGTGACTCTGAAAGGTTCCGGCCTGCGGGTCCTGGCCATACGTCTCGACCAACTGGCCCTGCTGATTGAACACATCTAGCACGGTATCGGCCGGCCAGTCAGGCAATTGGGTCAACAGGGCCAACACGACGCTGTCCGCGTTGGTGGGCATTTCCCCGCGCAACGGCAGCTCGTTGATGATCCTGTCGATCAACTGGTCCGCGTGCAAGCGGCGAACACCATCGGCCAACGGGCCAGAGATCAGCTCGCCTTGCCAGACGTTGAGCAACTGTTCGCGGGGGGTACCAGTAATGTCCAGCATCCGCTCAATACGCCCCTGAGCCACGTCAGCCATGTCACCGGGCAACATGCGCTGCAACAGCTGTGTGTCGCCCAGCGCTTGAACATCGTCCAGCGCCAGGAGCCACACCTGGTGCACGGGGTCGTATTTCACGGCAGGCGTAAAGGCTTGTGCGTTGTCAGCTTTCAACGCGTAGTGTTGGGCCTTCGGGTCGTAGGTGACTTCGACCGCCACGGTTTGGTCGCCCTCCTGCACCTTGGCGTAGACCTTGCCATCACGCTCATACAGCCCTTGGCTGTTGGGTGTCAGGTTATCGAAAGCCGCCAGGTGCGGGTAAGCCGTCAACTGCGGGCTCCACAGCTCAGCCGTACCGTCTGCACGGGTGACCTTGCGTGGTCGGCCAAGGGTATTCCAAAGCGTGCTCATGCGTTGGCGGTGGACCCGACTGGCCACCCCGATCAAGCGGGCATTGATCAGCAGGTCTGCGGTATCGGCCATCGCACTGGCAAAGGTCGTGGACTCGCCTTTAACAGCCTCCGTCACCCCCTGCACAATGCTGTAGGCCAGCGAGCCGAATACCGCGACCTGCATGATCGTATTGAGCCCCTGCACGCCCCCCGGCACAGGCGTGGTCAGCATACCGAGCACCTCATTGGCGATATCACTCAGCGCTTCTTTGAACGCTTGCCAGTCGCGTACGGACTTACGGGTGGCCAACTGGCTCAAGTTAGCGCGGTAGCGGTGCAGGTGATGTTGGGTAATGAAGGGCACAATGCCCGGCGAGTCGAACACCCTCATTTCAACAAACAGGCGCAGGCTGTCCAGATCGGCCTCGGGGAACACACTCGTGTAACTGTCATACAAAACACCCGCCAGCCATGTCAGCCCTTTGGGCTTGGCTTCTTTACTCAGCAACTTGCTGAAAAAGCCCAAGTCTTTCAACGACAGCTGTTGGGTAAACCAGCCCAACTGACCTTTGCGATAGTCATATTTGATCTGATTAAGAAAGTGTGAAAACGCGTCGGGCACATCTTTGTGCCAACGCAGCGCGCCTCCCAGGCGCTGCGGGAAATAGCTGTAGACGCCCCACTCGCCTTCAAGCTTGATCATAAACAGCGGGGGGTCCATCTCGTTTTCCCTGCTACTGCTAAATGGCGGCAGAGGTATATCGACATCCTTTACATAATCGAAGCTGTCTTCATCGCCAAACAACAGAGACGTGTCAGCGCTTCTGGCTAACTGCAAAGGGTTGAGACTAAGCTCCTTCTTGGTCACGCTCATTGAAACGCCCCAGATGTGCGCTGGCGTTTCACCCTTAAACATCAAGGCCAGCTTGTCATGCTCATCTTTAAACAGTTTTGACTGGCGCGGGGTTCGCAAAGCCTCCAGCAACTCGAACTCAAAACAGCTACGCACCACCTCCTCGGCGCGTTGGTGCAAAGACCCGCCAGGTTCGACAGCTGCATCTAGGGTGGCCTTTAACTGAGTGCCGAGGTCCAGCGTGCGCACAATGGCAATAAACGGCCCTGCCGGGTGCCCCTGCAAGTCACTGTTGTAGTCAATAAAGCTGGCTTGTTCATAGCTAAAAGGCTTTAGCAGTACCGAGTCGGTTCGGTAGCTGAAGTTCTCGCACGCGGCATCCCAGAGGGACACCGATTTGAGGTGCTCTTTAAATTTTGACTCATCCAACGCGCGCGGCGTACGTGAAGGCGTGGGCCTGAACGTGGGTGCCTGAGTGGCACTTTTATCGCCCCTCAGTCGCGCGAGATACTCAATAAAGTCCTCCTCCACCTCTTCACGGTAGCGCGTAAAAATTCGCGCCTTCTCGGGGTCGATATCCACCCCCAGAAGTGTTTTTAGCTCGCTCTTGAGCTGTGCCAGATGAGTGGTCTTGAATGTATCTTTTAGGCGCGTGAGTTCCTGATCCAGGTTCTTTAGCGACTGTTCGCAGCGTTTGAAGAGTTCGGGGTAGCGCTTTTTCTGTTCGAGCGTCAGTGAAGCGAATTGCTCTTCATAAATGGCCGACACATGAGCAAGGGCTTCTTTCTGCGCCCACTGGGTACTGGACAGGAGCAACGGTGCGCGTTGGCGAACCGCGGGTGATCGACTGGTCATAGATATGACTCCGTTGGAGGAATGCGCCAACGTAGCAACCCCACCTTCGGGACATGCACTACATAGATAACGGCCCATGGCTGCGATCTTTTAAACCTGCGTGAGCGTCAAAAGTCGCAGCCTGTGACAGCGATCAATACTTGGGTTCGGGGATCATTGCGCCTGCAAGCGGCGCCCCAGTGCGTCCATCAAATCGCAGCCATCGCGCAACAACAGCGCCGCAGCCTCAGTGATGTGTTTAAGGTCGACGCTGTCCGCGTTAAAGCCCTCAAGGCGGCTCACGCTTTCAAGCAAGTGGGTGACGGCCAGAATCCGCGCAGCGGCGTTGGCGTGAATCACATCGGGTGGGGTTTGGGTGTCGATCAACATGCACGGGATCAAGCAGTCGATGGCGGTCATGGGAATAGTAGTGCTCATAGGATGTAGCCTCATTTGTCGGTAAGGAAAGACCACCACCTGATCGTCGCCAAACGATCAGGTGGCAGCTGTACGCAGGTTGGCGAACCGAGACAAATGAACCGGCAGACCCGAAGATCTCCCACGCACAGCTGCCATAACAGCATGATGCGCACACGAATACTCCTGCAATCAGCAAAGAGCTTTCGCACATTGTCTACGAGTCGCCAAACCCGGTCGCCATGTGGGCGACCGGGGGACTATAGGCTTCACGGTTGAGTGAGGCAAGGTGTGAGTTGAAGTATTAGCAGGTGTAAAATCCCCACCCATCAAAACACTCTAAGCCATGACTAAAAAATCATTCAAATTGGCGGATTTTTTCTTTCACCTCAGACAAGTTCGATTCAAATCGCCGAACACTAATAGATTCTTCTGCGACCGTTATCAGCTTCCCATCCAGCCCCGCCCCTATATATTCACGAGAATAAAATGCCTGAACGCTCACAACATCATTAAATCCAACTTTGTATAACGATTTACTAGAAGAGACCACTGCAGGCCCTGTCATGAAGGGTGACTCAGTATTCACAGTCAACATTACGTTTTTTCTAGCTTCTTTCCATTCCGGCAGTAAGGCTTTAGACGCCGAAGATGCTTTATTTCTTTGCTTTAAAAATAGACTCTCATCTTTAGCTTTATGTTTTAAGATCTTGCGTTTTGCACCTAGCCGATCGTAATTCTCACTCGCAGCTCGCCATACTTGCGTCCCTTCCGAAGAATTCAGTGAGCGATGAGTAGGTAAAGGCTCTGCGATCTTAAACACTGCGCTCCACCTTTTTCTAAGTGCCCCCCAGAAACTCCAAGCATGCCCATCTTCATCAGTGCGATTAATCGGGTCTCCACCGCAGTATCCATAGGCATTTATTCCGCCCTCCCTAAACGGGCTGAGATTGTCTGGACTATTGAAACGCATCAACACTGGATTAAAGGCTCGATGACCATTACCCAAAAGATAATGACCGGTCACAGGATCAGCGCATTCGCCATTAAAACCAAGTAACACATATTTACCACCAGCGGGTGCTCTATAGCCGTAAGGGCAATAAGCCACGCTTTTATCAGACCTAACATATGACGGATTTAAGACAGTGCGCGGACTATCTGTCACCAGCAAAACGGTGTCATCCGTCAAGTAAGAACGCTGGTGAGCTAACAAATAATCTTTAGTCTGAAAAACGCTCTCTTTCAGCGCCCCCTGAACTAACGTAGATAATCGATTGATGTTATGAAAACGCTGAGCCATTACCGTTGGCGCATTACCACAACTCGATAACCGATCCAAAGGGTCATAAATATAACGGTATGGATCTCTATTTTGGGAGGATGGCATCAGACTGACCTCAAACTTAAGAGTGAGCCCTGAGCATTCAAACAATTTCAGTGTTTGCCTACTGGCAGAACTGCTAGGTAGATCGCCGCCATGCTATGGTTTGCGCCCCCCATTCATGCCCCTGCCCCTTATGCCTGCGACTGCTCGCCACCTGCGTCTGGCCCTGTATACCCTGCTGATTGTGATCGGCGCCGCTCTGGCTGGCGGCTGGGCGATGCATCAGGCCGAGCGCCATGCGCTGGAAGAAAGCGCCAGGCGCGGGCCCGAGCAGTTAAACCTGTATGCCAATTCTTTGCATACCTTGATTGAACGCTACCGCGCCCTGCCCGCTGTGCTGGCGCTGGACACCGAATTGATCACGGCCTTGAGTGGCCCGATGACGCCCGAGCTGCAATGCGCACTCAACCGCAAGCTGGAGCGCATCAACGGCGCGGCGAAGTCCTCGACCCTTGAGCTCATGGACCATACCGGGCTGGCCGTGGCGGCCAGTAACTGGAACACCGCCAACAGTTATGTCGGCCACAATTACGCGTTTCGCCCCTATTTCAAGCAAACCCTGGTCGAAGGTACCGGTAGCTTTTATGCCGTAGGCGTGACCAGCGGTATCCCCGGTTACTTTTTATCCAGCGCCATTCACGATGCCCAGGGTACGTTTTTGGGCGCGATGGTGGTCAAGCTGGAGTTCCCGGAGCTGGAGCGCGAATGGAGCCATGGCAACGACATTTTGCTGGTGAGCGATGCCAAGGGCATTGTCTTTATCGCCAACCAGCCGGGCTGGCGCTATCGTCATTTGCGGCCGTTGTCTGACCAGGACCGTAGCGAAATCACCGTCACCCGCCAGTACCACAAACAGCCGCTGACGCCGCTGAACACCCGCACCTTGCGCAGCTTTGACGACAACAGCTTCCTGACCCGCACCGATGGCCCGGACGGCTCGCAAGACTATCTGTGGGAGTCGCTGGCGCTCAGCGCCGAAGGCTGGACCCTGCATTTACTGCGGCGCCCGGACATCTCAGCCGAAGACCGCCGCAATGCCGCCCTCGCCGGGATTGGCCTGTGGCTGACTGTGGTGTTTTTGGGGCTGTTTTTGCTGCAGCGCTGGCGCCTGTCGCGGTTACGCCAGCGTAACCGGGCCGAGCTTGAGCAACTGGTTGAAGACCGCACCCGCGACTTGCGCACCGCCCAGGACGGTCTGGTGCAATCGGCCAAGCTCGCGGCGCTGGGGCAGATGTCTGCCGCGCTCGCCCACGAAATCAACCAGCCGCTCACTGCCCAGCGCATGCAACTGGCGACCTTGCGCCTGTTGCTCGATCACGGCCGCATCGACGAGGCTTACCAGGCCCTGGCGCCACTGGACAACATGCTCACGCGCATGGCCGCGCTCACCGGGCACCTTAAGACCTACGCCCGGCAAAGCCCCAGCGGCCTGCGTGAAAAGCTTGATCTGGCGACCGTCGTCGACCATGCCTTGCACCTGCTAGAGCCCCGTTTGCAGGAGCAAGCCATTGACCTGCACGTGGACCTCACGCGCCCGGCCTGGGTGCGCGGTGACGCGATTCGCCTGGAGCAAGTGCTGATCAACGTGCTGCGCAACGCACTGGATGCCCTGCGCGATGCACCGAACAAACGTTTAGAAATCCGTATCGAGGCGGATCAACAAGTCTGGCACTTGACCGTCAGCGACAGTGGCGGCGGGATTCGCGAAGAGCATTTGGGTAAAATCTTCGATCCGTTTTTCACTACCAAGCCGGTGGGCGACGGACTGGGGCTCGGGCTGGCGGTGTCTTACGCCATTGTTCACGAACTCGGCGGCCGTCTGACCGCCAGCAACCAGGCCGAGGGCGCGCTGTTTACGCTGACGCTGCCGATCGCACAGGACTCTTGAAGCATGCTCAATTCAGTGATCGTGGTCGATGATGAGGCCAGTATTCGCAGTGCCGTGGAGCAATGGCTAAGCCTGAGCGGATTTGCGGTGCAGCTGTTCAGTTGCGCCGAAGACTGCCTGCGCCAGCTGCCGCCGCATTTTGCCGGGGTGGTGGTCAGTGATGTGCGCATGCCCGGCATGGGAGGCCTCGCCCTGCTCAGCCAGTTGCAGCAACTGGACCCGGACCTGCCGGTGATTCTGCTGACCGGGCATGGCGACGTGCCGATGGCCGTCGAAGCCATGCGCGATGGCGCCTACGACTTTCTGGAAAAACCCTTCAGCCCCGAAGCCCTGCTCAGCAGCCTGCGCCGGGCCCTGGAAAAGCGCCAACTGGTCCTGGAAAACCGCCGCCTGCATGAACAGGCCGACCTGCGTGAACAGATTGACGGGCGCTTGCTCGGCGTGTCACGCAGCGTGCAGACCTTGCGCCGACAAATCATTGATTTGGCGCCATTGCCGGTCAACGTGCTGATCCGTGGTGAAACCGGCAGCGGCAAAGAACTGGTCGCCCGCTGCCTGCATGACTTTGGCCCGCGTGCAGACAAACCCTTCGTGGCGCTGAACTGTGCGGCCATCCCTGAGCAACTGTTTGAGGCCGAGCTGTTTGGCCATGAAAACGGTGCCTTCACCGGCGCCCAGGGCAAACGTATCGGCAAGCTGGAATACGCCGACGGCGGCACGTTGTTTCTTGATGAGATAGAGAGCATGCCCCTGGCCCAACAAGCCAAATTGCTGCGGGTGTTGCAGGAACAAAAACTGGAGCGTTTGGGCTCCAACCAGAGCATCCATGTGGATTTGCGCGTGGTTGCCGCCACCAAACCGGACTTGCTCGACGAAGCGCGGGCCGGGCGTTTTCGTGAAGACCTGGCGTATCGCCTGACCGTGGCCGAATTGCGCCTGGCGCCGTTGCGTGATCGCCGCGAAGACATTGCCCTGTTGTATGAGGCGTTCGCCCGCCAGGCCGCAGAACGGCTGGGGCGCAGCGCCCCGGCCATGACCGGGC
>NZ_WIVR01000055.1:0-36001 GCF_009600525.1 Pseudomonas sp. FSL R10-1350 | reverse complement strand
GGTCAATGTGTCCTATTAAAAGTGTTCGCGATGTCTCCGAACATTGTGTTCGCTATGTCCCCGGTCCATACACTCCCAAAGGGAGAGGGGACTAAAAGCAGAAGCAGGCCTGCGCAACACCACAAATCAGCTCCCTCTCCCTCGGGAGAGGGCTGGGGTGAGGGGAAAATACAGCGCCCAATAAAAAGCCCGCCACCGATCTCGCGGTGACGGGCTTTTTAATCGCGGCTTAGATTGCGCCGCGTTGACGCAACAGGTCGAGCACCCGCTTGACGCCTTCTTCGACGGTCAGCGCTTGAGTGTCGACCACAAGGTCGGCATTCAAAGGCACGTCGTACGGGAAGGATTCGCCCGGGATGTTGTCGCCACCCGCTGCATACAGGCCCTGCGGGTCACGCTCGGCGCAGACTGCAGGCGATGCCTGTACATACACCGTGATCAAACGATCATCACCGATCAGGGCTTTGGCCTGTTCACGGCCTTCAGCATCCGGCGCGACGAAAGCCGCCAGGGTCAGCAAGCCCGCTTCGTTGAATTGACGCGCCACGTGGGCAGCACGACGCCAGTTCTCGGTACGGCCCGCACGGTCCTGTGGCAGACCTTTGTTCAGGTCATGACGCAGGTTTTGACCGTCCAGCACAAACACCGCACGGCCCATGTCGAACAACTTGCGCTCAACTGCGTAAGCCAGGGTGCTTTTACCGGCACCCGACAAACCGCTGAACAACACGGTCGCCGGTTGTTGGCCGAAGCGCTGGGCGCGCTCCTGGGTGGTGACGTGTGCAAGCTCACCGTGATGCGTCGCGCTGCCGTGGCTGACCGGCGAGGCGATGATCATGCCCGCGCCCACGGTGCCGTTGGTCAAACGGTCAATGATGATGAACGAACCGGTGGTGCGGTTGCTTTCATAACCGTCCAGGGCAATCGGTGCGTCGAGGCTGATTTTGACCTTGCCGATCTCGTTCAACTGCAACGCGCTGGCCGGGCCTTCTTCGAGGGTGTTCACATCGACTTTGTTGACGATGCTGGCAATCGAACCTGGCACATAGCTGGTCGCACGCTTGATGTCGTACTTCTTGCCCGGCAGCATCGGCTCTTCAGCCATCCACACCAGCATGGCTTCGAAGTTATCGGTCACCTGCGGCACGTTGTCGGCATGCACCAACAAGTCGCCACGGGAGATGTCGATCTCGTCTTCCATGGTCAGCGTGATCGCCTGGCCAGGCCCGGCGTGCTCCAGTTCACCTTCAAAGGTGACAATGGATTTCACGCGGCTGCTTTTACCCGACGGCAGCACCACGATCTCGTCACCCTTGTGCACGACGCCGCTGGCCAGCGTACCGGCGAAACCCCGGAAGTTCAGGTTCGGACGGTTCACGTATTGCACCGGGAAGCGCAGGTCGGAGAGGTTGCGGTCGGCCGCGATTTCCACGGTTTCGAGGATTTCCATCAGCGACTGGCCGGTGTACCACGGCGAGCGCTCGGACTTGTTCACCACGTTGTCGCCCTTGAGGGCAGACATCGGCACGAAGTGCAGGCTCGAAGGCTTCATTTTCAAGCCTTCAGCGAACTTCAGGTAATCGGCCTTGATCGACTCGAATACGCCTTCGTCAAAGTTCTTGAGGTCCATCTTGTTGATGGCCACGACGATGTGCTTGATGCCCAGCAACGAGGCAATAAAGCTGTGACGACGGGTTTGGGTCTGCACGCCGTAACGGGCATCCACCAGAATGATCGCCAAGTCACAGGTGGACGCACCGGTGGCCATGTTGCGGGTGTACTGCTCGTGGCCCGGGGTATCGGCAATGATGAACTTGCGCTTGGCCGTTGAGAAGTAGCGGTACGCCACGTCAATGGTGATGCCCTGCTCGCGCTCGGCTTGCAGGCCGTCGACCAGCAGTGCCAGGTCGATGTCATCGCCGGTGGTGCCGCTTTTTTTCGAATCGCGGGTAATGGCTTCCAGATGATCTTCGTAGATCATCTTGGAGTCGTGCAGCAGGCGCCCGATCAGGGTGCTCTTACCGTCATCGACGTTGCCGCAGGTCAGAAAGCGCAACATCTCTTTGCGCTCGTGCTGGCCCAGGTAGGCGAGGATGTCCTCGCTGATCAAATCAGATACGTGCGACATGACAACCCCTTAGAAATAACCTTGACGTTTTTTATCTTCCATCGAGCCTGCGCCATCGTGATCGATGACTCGGCCCTGGCGCTCGGAAGTTCGCGTCAGGAGCATTTCCTGGATGATGTCGGTCAGGGTTTCTGCCTCGGACTCTACCGCGCCAGTCAGCGGGTAGCAGCCCAGAGTACGGAAGCGGACCTTTTTCTTGACGATGCGCGCCTTGTCTTCGTCAGACAGGTGCTCAAGGATGCGATCGTCGTCGATCATGATCAGTGTGCCGTTCTTCTCGATGACTTCACGCTCAGCCGCGAAGTACAGCGGCACGATCGGGATGCCTTCAAGGTAGATGTACTGCCAGATGTCGAGTTCGGTCCAGTTGGACAACGGGAACACGCGAATCGACTCGCCTTTGTTGACGTTGCCGTTGTAGACGTTCCACAACTCAGGGCGCTGGTTTTTTGGGTCCCAGCGGTGTTTGCTGTCACGGAACGAGTACACGCGCTCTTTGGCACGGGACTTTTCTTCGTCGCGACGGGCACCACCGAAGGCGGCATCAAAACCGTGCTTGTCCAGCGCCTGTTTGAGGCCCTCGGTTTTCATGATGTCGGTGTGCTTGGCGCTGCCGTGGGTGAAGGGGTTGATCCCTTGCGCCACGCCGTCCGGGTTTACGTGAGTGATGAGGTCCAGGCCCAGCTCGGCAACCATCTTGTCGCGAAAGCTGTACATCTCCTGGAATTTCCACTGGGTATCGACATGCATTACCGGAAACGGCAGCTTGCCAGGGAAAAATGCCTTGCGGGCAAGGTGCAGCATTACGGCGGAATCTTTACCAATGGAGTACAGCATCACCGGGTTATCGAACTCGGCGGCCACCTCGCGAATGATATGGATGCTCTCCGCCTCCAACTGTTTCAGGTGCGTCAGTTTGTCGACCATGGCTACTCACGAAAGCTATCTTATTAACGGCCTGCGGGCCGTGTTCGAGGGTCGAATGCTAGCACAGCGCCTACTTCTATTGAGGGCGCCAAGTAGACCTAAACGATCTAAGAATAGATCGCCAGGTTTGGCCACCCTCCTGTAGGAGCGAGCTTGCCTCGCGAGCTTTTGCAAGATCAAAAGATCGCGAGGCAAGCTCGCTCCTACCCATTGGGGATGTGGGTTAAATCGGGTTGGGGCAGTCGATGAACAGGTGTTCCAGGGCAAAGCGTCGCGCCAAATAGTCGCCCAGCGCCTGTACGCCGTAACGCTCGGTGGCGTGGTGGCCGGCAGCGATGAAGCTGATGTCGTTTTCCCGCGCGCTATGGAAGGTTTGCTCGGACGCTTCGCCGCTCAAGTACAGGTCAACGCCCGCCAGCACGGCCTGGTCGATAAACCCTTGGCCGCCGCCGGTGCACCAGCCTACGCGGCGAATCATGTCGCTGCCTTCAATAAGTAACGGTTCACGCCCCAACGCTTCCTGGACACGGCGGGCAAAGTCGCGAGCAGTCATCGGTTCGGCCAATGACCCCACCAGGCCCACGACTTTGTTGTTGGCCGGATCCAGCGGGCCTTCAACGGTGATGTCCAGTTGCCGCGCCAATTGCACGTTATTGCCCACCTCAGGGTGCAGGTCGAGTGGCAAGTGATAGGCCAGCAAGCTGATGTCATGCTTGAGCAAGGTTTTAAGACGGCGCTGCTTCATACCGGTGACGCACGGGTCTTCGCCCTTCCAGAAGTAGCCGTGATGCACCAGGATCAGGTCGGCCTCAGCCTCGACAGCGGCATCCAGCAACGCCTGGCTGGCAGTGACCCCGCTCACAATTCGCAATACTTGTGGTCGGCCTTCGACTTGCAGGCCGTTGGGGCAGTAATCGCTGATTGCAGCGCTGTTCAGGTAACGATTTGCTTCTTCTACCAGCGTGCTCAGGGCGACAGCCATAAAAGACTCCTAAATATAGCGTTCAGAGGCGCTCAGGCACTCGTATAATGGCCGCCATTATGGGCCGTCATGGTGGCTCTGCAACCTTCAGGATTAAGTTCAATGTTCAAGGCTTTGCGTTTTTTTGGCTGGCCATTGCTGGCCGGCGTGCTTATCGCTTTGCTGATTATTCAACGCTATCCAGAGTGGGTTGGCCTGCCGACGCTGGACGTTAATCTGCAACAAGCCCCGCGCACCAGTTATGTGCAGCAAGGCCCTGTGACCTATGCCGACGCCGTGACCCGCGCTGCCCCGGCAGTCGCCAACCTGTACACCACCAAAGTGGTGAACAAAAACGCCAGCCCGCTGTTTGAAGACCCGCAGTTCCGACGTTTTTTCGGCAACAACGCGCCCAAACAAAAGCGTATGGAATCGAGCCTCGGCTCGGGCGTGATCATGAGCCCGGAAGGCTATTTGCTGACCAACAACCACGTAGTGGCAGGTGCTGACCAGATTGTCGTGGCGCTTAAAGACGGTCGCGAAACCCTGGCCCGCATGATCGGCAGTGACCCGGAAACTGACCTGGCCGTGCTCAAGATTGACCTGAAAAACCTGCCCTCGATCACCATTGGTCGCTCTGACGCCTTGCGCATCGGTGACATCGCGCTGGCCATTGGCAACCCGTTTGGCGTGGGGCAAACCACCACCATGGGCATCATCAGCGCCACCGGGCGTAACCAGTTGGGCCTGAACAACTACGAAGACTTTATCCAGACCGATGCCGCGATCAACCCTGGCAACTCGGGCGGTGCGCTGGTGGATGCCAACGGCAACCTGACCGGCATCAACACCGCGATCTTCTCCGAGTCGGGTGGCTCGCAAGGTATTGGCTTTGCGATCCCGATTAACCTGGCGATGGAAGTTATGAAGTCGATAATCGAGCACGGCCAGGTGATCCGTGGCTGGCTGGGAATTGAGGTTCAGTCACTGACACCGGACCTGGCCGAGTCGTTTGGCATGAATGGACGCCCGGGGATTGTCGTCGCGGGGATCTTCCGTGATGGCCCGGCGCAAAAAGCCGGTATGCAACTGGGTGATGTGATCCTGAGCATTGACGGCGAACCGGCCAACGATGGTCGTCGTTCGATGAACCAGGTGGCCCGCATCAAGCCTTCGGACAAGGTGGCGATTCTGGTCTTGCGCAATGGCAAAGAGCTCAAGCTCACCGCCGAAGTGGGCCTGCGGCCACAGCAAGAACAACCGGCACATACCGAGAAATAAACACCCCTCTGTAGGAGCGAGCTTGCCTCGCGATCTTTTGATCTTTAAATGATCGCGAGGCAAGCTCGCTCCTACAGGTCGTGGGACGCTTTAAATATCAGCCAACCCTTCAATCAGCGCCGCGTTCTGCTCAGGCGTGCCAATGGTAATGCGCAGGAACTGGGCGATACGCAGTTGCTTGAAGTGGCGCACGATCACGCCCTGCTCGCGCAATTTGGCCGCCAGTGCTGCCGCATCGTGTTCCGGGTGGCGGGCGAAGATAAAGTTCGCCGCCGATGGCAACACTTCAAAACCCAACGCCTTCAACTGACCGACCACGTGCTCGCGGCTATCGATGACCGCCTGGCAGGTCTGTGCGAAGTAATCACGGTCGGCAAAAGCCGCCGCCGCGCCGACGATGGCGATGCGGTCCAGCGGGTAGGAGTTGAAGCTGTTTTTAATCCGCTCCAGGGCCTCGATCAGGTCAGGATGGCCCACCGCTAGGCCCACCCGCAAACCGGCCAGCGAGCGCGATTTGGACAGAGTTTGCGTCACCAGCAGGTTCGGGTAGCGGTCCACCAGGCTGATGGCGGTTTCACCACCAAAGTCGATGTAGGCTTCGTCCACCACAACCACTGAATCCGGGCTGGCCTTGAGCATCTGCTCAATGGCGTCCAGCGCCAGCAAGCAGCCCGTGGGCGCGTTGGGGTTCGGGAAGATGATGCCGCCGTTGGGCTTGGCATAGTCCGCAGGCTGGATCTGGAACTGCTCATCCAGCGGCACCGCGTCGAACTCGATGCCATACAGACCGCAATACACCGGGTAGAAGCTGTAGCTGATGTCCGGGAACAACAGCGGTTTGTCGTGCTGCAACAGGCCATTGAAGATGTGCGCCAGCACTTCATCAGAACCGTTGCCGAGAAACACCTGGTTGGTTTGTACGCCGTAATACTCGGCCACCGCCTGCTTGAGCAGGTCACTGTTGGGGTCCGGGTACAGACGCAGGTTGTCGTTAACTTCGGCCTGCATCGCAGCCAGCGCTTTGGGCGATGGCCCGTAAGGGTTCTCGTTGGTGTTGAGTTTGACCAGCTTGGTCAGTTTTGGCTGCTCACCCGGTACGTAGGGCACCAGCTCTTTAACGAACGAACTCCAGAATTTGCTCATGCTTATTGCCCCTGTTCGGTGTCGGCGATGATCCGGTATTCAGCACTGCGGGCGTGGCCGGTCAACGACTCGCCACGGGCCAGAATCGACGCGGTTTTGCCCAGTTCAGAAGCGCCCTGCTCCGAGCAAAAAATGATCGATGAACGCTTTTGGAAGTCGTACACACCCAGCGGCGACGAGAATCGTGCGGTGCCCGACGTCGGCAATACGTGGTTCGGGCCTGCGCAGTAATCGCCCAGGGCTTCGGAGGTGTGACGGCCCATGAAGATCGCCCCGGCGTGACGGATCTGTGGCAGCCAGGCTTGCGGGTCTGCCACCGACAGCTCCAGGTGTTCCGGGGCAATGCGGTTGGCAACGTCCATGGCTTGCTGCATGTCATTCACCAGAATCAACGCGCCACGGCCATTGATCGAGGTGTTGATGATGTCGGCACGCTCCATGGTCGGCAGCAGTTTGGCGATGCTGGCGGCCACCTTGTCGAGGAACTCGGCATCCGGGCTGACCAGAATCGCTTGCGCGTCTTCGTCG
This sequence comes from Pseudomonas sp. FSL R10-1350, assembly GCF_009600525.1. Taxonomy (NCBI): domain Bacteria; kingdom Pseudomonadati; phylum Pseudomonadota; class Gammaproteobacteria; order Pseudomonadales; family Pseudomonadaceae; genus Pseudomonas; species Pseudomonas sp. FSL R10-1350. Next base: position 29,033 of record NZ_WIVR01000055.1, on the reverse strand, counting down.
TGCTCGGCCTGGGAGAACAGGTCCATGGCGATCCAGTCCGGGTCGGTCAGGCCGTCGCAAACAACGAGGATTTCCGAAGGCCCGGCGATCATGTCGATCCCCACCTGGCCAAACACGTGGCGCTTTGCGGTGGCCACGTAGATGTTGCCCGGCCCGACCACCTTGTCGACTTGCGGCACGCTTTCAGTGCCATAGGCCAACGCTGCAACGGCTTGGGCACCACCGATGGTGAACACCCGGTCAACCCCGGCAATGCAGGCAGCAGCGAGTACCAGCTCGTTGATTTCGCCACGCGGCGTTGGCACGACCATAACCACTTCGCCAACGCCTGCCACTTTGGCCGGGATCGCGTTCATCAACACAGAAGACGGATACGACGCTTTGCCGCCCGGCACGTACAGACCGGCGCGGTCCAGTGGCGTGACCTTCTGCCCCAGCACGGTGCCGTCGGCTTCGGTGTAGCTCCAGGAGTCTTGCTTTTGTTTTTCGTGGTAGCTGCGCACACGCTGTGCGGCTTTTTCCAGTGCTTCACGCTGCGCGGCGGTGATGCGGGTCAAGGCCAGTTCCAGGCGCTCACGCGGCAGGATCAGGTCGGCCATGGAGTTAACGCTCAAGCCGTCAAAACGCTGGGTGAACTCAACCAGCGCCGCATCGCCACGCTCACGCACGGCTTTGATGATGTCGAGCACACGCTGGTTGACCGAGTCATCAGACACACTTTCCCAGCTCAGCAGATGATCCAGATGCTGCGCGAAGTCCGGGTCAGCAGCGTTGAGTCGGCGAATTGCAGTGGGAGCGGTCATAGCGAGGGCCTCGGTAATGGGCGTTTGCTTGGAATTAAGGGGTGCAAGTATCAGGCACGGCAAGACTACCAAGCCATCCGCGTGGGTACCTGAAATTTCTGGCTATTACGCGGATGGATGGGCGCGACGTAGGGATGCTGGATCCAGGGTCGCGCAGGTGTGTCAGCCGCGGTGTCGAGACTCGACTGCTTTGCGCAGGGTATCGATCAGGGCTTGAATGCGGGCGTGCTGCATTTTCATCGACGCTTTGTTAACCACAAGACGGGAGCTGATGGCAGCGATGAAATCTTGTGGCTCAAGGCCGTTGGCACGCAGGGTATTGCCGGTATCGACGACGTCGATGATTTTGTCGGCCAGACCAATCAGCGGAGCCAGTTCCATCGAGCCGTAGAGCTTGATGATGTCGACCTGACGGCCCTGCTCGGCGTAGTAACGCTTGGCGATATTGACGAACTTGGTGGCAACGCGCAGGCGGCCTTTAGGTTCGACGGCGCCTACAGCACCGGCAGTCATCAGCTTGCATTGGGCAATCTGAAGGTCCAGCGGCTCGTAAAGGCCCTGGCCGCCGTATTCCATCAGCACGTCTTTACCCGCGACACCGAGGTCGGCGGCACCATGCTCGACATACGTCGGCACATCGGTGGCACGGACGATCAGCAGACGGACGTCCGGCTGGGAGGTCGGGATGATCAGCTTGCGGCTTTTGTCCGGATTCTCTGTCGGCACAATGCCTGCTTCAGCCAGAAGCGGCAGGGTGTCGTCAAGGATACGGCCCTTGGACAGTGCAATGGTCAACATGGGAAACGTAAGTCCTTATCAGGGTACTTATGCCCGGCGCAATCGGCGCCGGACATGCATCGAGCCTGATATCAGGCTCGACTTGAACGATTCAAGGCCAGGTAAGGTAACGCGTGCGAGCGCTTACGTCACCTGGCGGCTGGACACGATCCCTGTGCCCATGATGCCAAACCCCAAAACTAGCCCGGAACGCGGCGGATTTTGGCACCCAGCATTTGCAGTTTTTCTTCGATGCACTCGTAACCACGGTCTATGTGGTAGATGCGGTCGATCAGGGTGTCGCCTTCAGCAACCAGTGCCGAAATAACCAGGCTGGCCGAAGCACGCAGGTCGGTGGCCATGACGGGCGCGCCTTTGAGCGTTTCAGTGCCGGTGACGATGGCAGTGTTGCCTTCTACCTGGATCTTGGCGCCCATGCGGTGCAGTTCGTAAACGTGCATGAAGCGGTTTTCGAAGATGGTCTCGATCACTGCGCCGGTGCCTTCGGCAATGGCGTTGAGCGAGATGAACTGCGCTTGCATGTCCGTCGGGAACGCCGGGTACGGAGCCGTACGCACGTTGACCGCCTTCGGGCGTTTGCCGTGCATGTTCAGCTCGATCCAGTCTTCGCCGGTGGTGATCTCGGCGCCCGCTTCCTTGAGTTTCTCAAGGACGGCTTCGAGGATGGTCGGATCGGTGTCTTTGACCTTCACACGACCGCCAGTCACGGCGGCAGCCACCAGGTAAGTACCGGTTTCGATACGGTCCGGCATCACGCGGTAAGTTGCCGGGTGCAGCTCTTTAACGCCATCAATGGTGATGGTGTCAGTGCCAGCACCGCTTACCTTGGCGCCCATGGCGTTCAGGAAGTTGGCCAGGTCTACCACTTCAGGCTCGCGCGCAGAGTTCTGCAATACGCTGCGGCCATTGGCCAGAGCTGCGGCCATCATGATGTTTTCAGTACCGGTTACGCTGACGGTATCAAAGAAGAAGTTGGCACCGCGCAAGCCGCCTTCTGGCGCCTTGGCCTTGATGTAGCCACCTTCAACGTCAATCACTGCCCCCATGGCTTCCAGACCACGGATGTGCAGGTCAACTGGACGCGAGCCGATGGCGCAACCGCCAGGCAGGGCAACTTCTGCTTCACCGAAGCGTGCAACCATCGGGCCCAGCACCAGGATCGACGCACGCATGGTTTTCACCAACTCGTACGGTGCGACCAGGGTCTTGATGGTGTTCGGGTTGATTTCGACGCTGAGCTTCTCGTCGATCACCGGCTCAATGCCCATGCGACCGAACAGCTCGATCATGGTGGTGATGTCATGCAAATGCGGCAAGTTGCCGACCGTGACCGGGCCATTGCACAGCAAGGTCGCTGCCAGAATCGGCAAAGCAGAGTTCTTCGCACCGGAAATACGGATTTCGCCATCAAGACGGGCACCGCCGGTAATAATCAATTTATCCATAACAATCTCGACGCCAAGGGGGCTCAGGTGCGCTCGGCCCAGGCCGCGCGGCTGAAGAATTTCATAGTCACCGCATGGATGCTGCCATCAGCGATCCACGGGTTCAAATGGGTATAGATGCTTTGTTGACGTTTGACCGGGCTCAAGGCCGCCAGCTCGTCACTAATCACGTTCAGCTGAAAGTTGCAGCCTTCGCCCTCAACTTCTACCTGAATTTCAGGCAGCTTCTCTTCAAGAAAGCTCTTAACTTCTACGGCCTGCATGCTCAACCTCAATCGGCGCCTAACGCGCGCGGGTCGGCCATCATACAAAAAAGCCCCGCGCCTGCGAACCCCGTATAACAGGACTCTGACGGGGGGCTTTCTTATAAGTGGCTATTAATGATGTGCCAGCAACTCGGTCAGACCCGAAACTTTGGCGATTTCACGCATGTCTTCGGGCAAACCGGTAATGCTCATTGGCTTGTTCAGGGCTTGCGCGTCACGGATATAGCACAGCAGCAGGGACAAGCCCACGCTGCTGGACTTGGTGACCGCTGAGCAATCCACCACCAGGGCTTTGGCCAAGGCCTTTTTGATCAGGGCCTGGCCTTCCTTGCGCAAGCGCGGGCCAGTCTGATAGTCGAGTACGCCACTCAGGCGCAGCTCGCTTTCGCCAGCCAGGGTAATGGCGGCGTCAGTCATTGGCTCAGCTTCTCGTCGGTTTTTTCCTTGGCCTTGGCGACTTCGCCGGCCCAGTTATCAATGGTCTTGTCCAGATCATTGCCGTTGCGCTGCATGGCATCAGCGAACTGATCACGGAACAACTTGCCGATGTTGATGCCGTTGATGATGACGTTACGTACTTTCCACTCGCCATTTATTTTAGTCAGTGTGTAGGAGACAGGGTAAATCGCGCCATTATCCCCTTTAACACTCATGTCGATACTGGCGCGATCACTTGCTCCGTAATTGCCCTTGTCAGGGGCAACAGTGATGCCTTTGTTCTTGAACTCAAGCAAAGCATTACCGTAGAACTGGAACAGGCTGCGCTTGAAGTTGTCCTGGAAGCGCTGCACCTGCGCAGGCGTGGCATTGCGCGAATACTTGACGGTCATGATGCTTTTGGAAACACCTTCAACGTCTACCACCGGCCCAACAATACTGTTCAGGGCGTCATAAAACTCGGCCGGACTGGCTTTGTATTTTTCTTTGTTGGCGTCCAGATCTGCCAACAGTCGAGTAGTCGTGTCCTGCACGATATCGTGAGGAGACTGACCCGGCGCAGCACTCGCCATCATCGGCAAAGCCGCCGCCAACATTACCAGCAGGCCACGGCGCAAGAGAGAAATCATCTTAAGGCTCCTTATTTGGCTTCTTTGCTAACGGTGTTCATGAGGAACTTGCCGATCAGGTCTTCGAGGACCAGCGACGATTGCGTGTCGTGAATGGTGCCGCCATCCTTGAGCACAACGTCATCCCCGCCCACGCTGATACCGATGTACTTCTCGCCCAACAGCCCGGCTGTGAGGATAGACGCCGTCGAGTCCGTCGGCAGGTTATTCACATCCTTTTCCACTTGCAGGGTGACGCGTGCCGTGAAGTTGTCACGATCCAGATCAATTGCCGTGACCTTGCCGATGGTGACGCCTGCCATGGTGACTTTGGCGCGCACCGTGAGACCTGCGATGTTGTCAAAGTAGGCATAGAGTTTGTAGGTGTCCGTGCTGGCAGTCGGCGACAGCCCACTGACTCGCAGGGCAAGTAACAGTAAAGCCAGGATGCCAGCCAGCAGGAACAGGCCGACACCGATTTCCATGGTGCGGTTTTGCATCAGAAATCTCCAAACATCAAGGCAGTCAAAATGAAGTCCAACCCGAGGACTGCCAGAGAGGCATACACCACGGTTTTGGTAGTGGCACGGCTGATCCCCTCTGATGTGGGCTCGCAGTCATAACCTTGAAACACAGCAATCCAGGTCACTACAAAAGCAAACACGATGCTTTTGATGATCCCGTTAATCACGTCACCACTGAAGGTCACACTGTTCTGCATGTTGGCCCAGTAGGAACCGTCGTAGACACCCAGCCAGTCGACTGCCACCCACGAACCGCCCCAGATCCCGACCACGCTGAAAATCATCGCCAGCACCGGCAGGGAAATGAACCCGGCCCACAAGCGTGGCGCAATGATGTATTTGAGCGGGTCAACACCGATCATTTCCAGGCTGGACAACTGTTCGGTTGATTTCATGTTGCCGATTTCGGCGGTCAGCGCCGACCCGGCACGCCCGGCGAACAGCAAGGCAGTCACCACCGGCCCCAATTCACGCAGCAGGGTCAAGGCAACCATTTGCCCTACCGCCTGCTCGGAGCCGTAGCTGGACAAGATACTGAAGCCCTGCAGCGCCAGCACCATGCCGATAAAAATACCGGACACCACGATGATGACCAGCGACATGACGCCCACAGAATGCAGTTGTTTGAGCAACAGCCCAAACCCGCCGCCAATGCCGCCACGCCCCAGCAATGCGTGAAACAGGAAGATGGTCGAACGGCCCAGCACCGAGACCATGTCGATCCCGGCTCTGCCGAATAACCCGATTCGGTCAATCATTGATTTTTTGGGCATTAACGCTTCCCCAGAAGATCGGTTCGGTAGTCCGACGCCGGAAAATGGAACGGGACCGGGCCGTCCGGATCGCCGTTCATGAATTGACGAATGCGCGGGTTATCCGCATTCATCAGCTCTTCTGGCGTGCCCTGCCCCAGCACCTGGCCATCGCCAACGACATAGAGATAGTCAGAAATACTCGCCGTCTCTGCCAGGTCGTGGGACACCACGATGCTGGTGATGCCCAACGCGTCGTTGAGCAGACGGATCAGCCGCACCAGAACCCCCATGGCAATCGGGTCCTGGCCAACAAAAGGTTCGTCATACATCAGGATCTGCGGATCCATGGCAATCGCCCGCGCCAGGGCTACTCGACGCTTCATGCCGCCCGACAGCTCATCGGGCATCAGATCGATGGCCCCGCGCAGCCCCACAGCCTGCAATTTAAGCAGCACGATGTCGCGGATCATGTCTTCTGGCAGCTGGGTGTGAACCCGCAGCGGGAACGCTACGTTTTCGAACACGTCCAGGTCGGTGAACAACGCGCCACTCTGGAACAACACGCCCATGTGCTTGCGCGCATCGAACAGGTCGCTGCGTGACAGGGTCGGCAGATTCTGGCCATTGACCCACACTTCGCCGCTGCTGGGACGCAATTGCATGCCCATCAAACGTAACAGGGTAGTCTTGCCGCAGCCGGACGGGCCCATGATTCCCGTGACCTTGCCACGCGGAATTCGAATATCGACATTATTGAAGATGCTGCGCGAACCGCGCTTGAAGGACACTCCCTTCAGCTCGACCGCGTAGGCGTTATCGGCGCTCATCTAAACTCCTTGCGATGCAGCTTCTGCCTCTCACCCGGGCACCATGCTTCTTATTAAGAAGCTCGCGCTCCTGAGCGGGCCGAACTGGCGGCGAACTATAGCACTGCTGATACAGACCGCCCAAGACCGAAGGAGTGCCCTCACAGGTTCCAGACAGCTAATAAATGCCAAATTAGCCGCAGTCCTGACACTGACTTGTAACCTGGTGCAACAAAGCATCACGATCAAGCGTGAGGGAATTGCGCATAACCGCTATAATCGTCGCCTTTTCTCAGGCTACCCGACTTCAAACATGAGCCAATCCAGCGACCTGATTCAATCTGCCCACCGTACTATCCGTCTTGAACTGGAAGCCGTCGAAGGCTTGCTGGCTCATATCGACGCTGATTTTGTACGCGCTTGCGAGATGATTCTGGCAAGTAAAGGCCGGGTTGTCGTGGTCGGCATGGGCAAATCCGGGCATGTCGGCAATAAAATTGCCGCCACCCTGGCCAGCACCGGCACCACGGCTTTTTTTGTTCATCCCGCAGAAGCCAGCCATGGCGACATGGGCATGATCACCAGCGATGACATCATTCTGGCCTTGTCGAACTCCGGCACAACGGCCGAAATCGTGACCCTGCTGCCACTGATCAAACGCCTGGGCATCAAACTGATAAGCGTGACCGGCAACCCGAACTCGACGCTGGCCAAAGCCGCCGAGGTGAACCTTAACGTTCATGTTGCCCACGAAGCCTGCCCACTGAACCTGGCGCCGACCTCCTCGACCACCGCAGCCCTGGTCATGGGCGACGCCCTGGCCGTGGCGTTGCTCGAAGCACGCGGCTTTACCGCAGAAGACTTTGCCTTCTCGCACCCGGGTGGCGCCCTGGGCCGCCGCCTGCTGCTGAAAGTCGACAACGTGATGCACTCCGGCGATGAACTGCCAAACGTGGTCCGCGGCACCTTGCTTAAAGACGCCTTGATGGAAATGACCCGTAAAGGCCTTGGCATGACCGTTATCGTTGAAGAAGACGGGCGACTGGCCGGGATCTTCACTGACGGCGACTTGCGCCGCACCCTGGACCGCGAAATCGATATTCGCAATGCAACCATCGACTCGGTCATGACGCCGCACGGCAAAACGGCCAAGGCCGACATGCTGGCCGCCGAAGCCCTGAAAATCATGGAAGACCACAAGATCAGCGCGCTGGTGGTGGTCGACAAGGATGACCGCCCGGTGGGCGCCTTGAACATGCACGACTTGCTGCGCGCAGGAGTAATGTAATGACCAGCGATCTGCTTGAGCGTGGCAAACACATCAAACTTGCTGTCTTTGACGTCGATGGCGTACTGACCGACGGTCGCCTGTACTTCCTCGAAGACGGCAGCGAATTCAAGACCTTCAATACCCTGGACGGCCAAGGCATCAAGATGTTGATGGCCGGCGGTGTGCAGACCGCAATCATCAGTGGTCGCAAGACTCCGGTCGTTGAACGGCGCGCACAAAACCTGGGCATCCCGCACCTCTATCAGGGGCGCGAAGATAAATTGGTGGTATTGGACGAGCTTCTCGGCCAACTCGGCCTAAGCTATGAACAGGTTGCCTACTTGGGCGACGACCTGCCCGACCTGCCCGTCATACGCCGGGTCGGCCTGGGCATGGCGGTGGCCAACGCTGCCGGTTTTGTTCGCGAGCACGCCCACGGCACTACCCAGGCACGCGGTGGCGAAGGTGCCGCCCGCGAATTTTGCGAACTGATCCTGCGCGCTCAAGGGCGCCTTGATGCAGCCCTCGCCGCCTACTTATAGAGCGTTTTATGCAGAGTAAAAAGATTCGCAACATTCTGTTATTCGCAGTCATTGCCGCGCTATTTGCGGCCGTTGGCTACTGGAATATCAGCCCGGAGCGTTTTCTCGACAAGCCTGTTGCGCCTGTCGATGACACCGCTATCGACTATTACGCAATCAATGCTCACAGCCTGCAGTTCTTGCCCGACGGCAAACTGCAATATGAGCTGACATCAGACAAGGTCGAACATTTGCAGGCTTCTGAAGTCACATTAATGACCAAGCCAGACATGCAAATTTTCCGCGGTACGCCCTTCCCGTGGCACGTTCAGAGCGAGCGCGGCGAAGTTAACCCTGACGGTACCCAGGTCGAACTCATCGATTCTGTGCGCGTTGCACGCACCGACGAGAAAAACCGCACTACGATTATTACCACGACCCGCATGACTGTATTCCCACAGAAGGAATATGCGCAGACCGACCGAGACGTTAGAATCGACGGCGCCGGTGGTGTGACGACTGGTAAGGGAATGAAAGCATATTTGAAAGACGGCAGGATGGACCTGCTGTCCAACGTAAGAGGACAGTATGAGTCTCGTTAAAACCCTCCCTTTATTGCTCAGCCTGAGCGCAGCACTGGGAAGCGCGAGCGCCTGGGCTCTGCCGGATGACAACAAGCAGCCTATCCGTATCCAGGCCGACGAAGCCCAACTGGATGACAAGCAAGGCGTTGCGACTTACAAGGGCGATGTGATCATCACCCAAGGGTCCATGAAAATTACCGGTAACACCGTCACCCTTACCCGCACCGCAGCGGGCGATATTGACGTGGTGACCTCGGTCGGCAACCTGGCGTATTTCGAACAACTGCAAAAAGTCGGTGATCCGAAACCGGTTCAGGCGTACGCCGTGACGATTCAATATCACGCGCCGCAAAACCGCATCGTGCTGATCGACAAGGCTAAAGTCATCAACGAAGGCAACACGACCGAAGGCGAGAAGATCGTCTACGACACCGTGAAGCAAGTCGCCAATGCTGGCCGGGCCAATGGCACGAACGTCACTGCGCCTCGTCCGCGCATTGACATGGTGATCCAGCCAAAGAGTAAAACCGACCAGCAGAAGGCCCAGTAATGGCAACCCTGAAAGCCCAGCATCTGGCTAAAAGCTACAAGAGTCGCCAAGTGGTACGCGATGTCAGCCTGTCGATCGACAGCGGGCAGATCGTCGGCTTGCTCGGGCCTAACGGCGCGGGCAAAACCACCTGTTTCTACATGATCGTCGGCCTGGTACAAGCCGATCAGGGCCGCGTGCTGATTGACGACCTGGACGTCAGCCACCAGCCCATGCACGGTCGCGCACGCGCCGGTATCGGCTACTTGCCGCAAGAAGCGTCGATCTTCCGCAAGCTGTCGGTCGCCGACAACATCATGGCGATTCTTGAGACACGCAAAGAGCTCGACAAGGCTGGTCGCCGTAAAGAACTGGAAAGCCTGCTGCAGGAGTTCCATATCAATCACATCCGTGACAACCTCGGCATGAGTTTGTCCGGCGGTGAGCGTCGCCGTGTAGAAATCGCCCGCGCCCTGGCGACCAATCCCAAGTTCATCCTGCTCGATGAACCTTTTGCAGGCGTTGACCCCATCTCGGTGGGCGATATCAAGCAAATCATTCACCACCTTAAGGCCAAAGGCATTGGCGTGCTGATCACCGACCACAACGTCCGTGAAACGCTCGACATTTGCGAAACAGCCTACATCGTCAACGACGGTCAATTGATCGCCGAAGGCGATGCTGAAACAATTCTCGCCAACAAGTTGGTGCGAGAAGTGTATCTGGGTCACGAGTTCCGCCTCTAAAGCTGCACCCTGAGCGCCATTTGAAGCATCAGGCAACCGCCCATGCTGCCAAATCCTTCAAGTGGCGCCCTCCCGCAGATCCCCCCCTAGCACAAACTTATTAAAAATGCCCCCTAGGCAAACGCCCCGCTTTCAGGCATATAATTTGCTTAAGTTTGGCGCTCACGCGCCCTGTAGTGGATGGCGCCATGCGCGCCGGCGAATAAGGTGTTAAGCCCCTGCCATGAAACCATCGCTAGTCTTGAGAATGGGCCAGCAGCTGACGATGACGCCTCAGCTGCAACAGGCCATCCGTTTGCTCCAACTGTCGACCCTGGACCTTCAACAGGAAATCCAGGAGGCCCTGGAATCCAACCCGATGCTCGAACGCCAGGAAGAAGGCGACGACTTCGACAACTCGGACCCTCTGGCCGACAACATCGAGCAAAAACCCAGCAGCGATATTCAGGAGCCTTCCTACCAGCAAGAGTCCGCCCCTACCGTGGACAACCTGGAAGACGGCGACTGGAGCGAGCGCATCCCCAACGAACTGCCGGTCGACACGGCCTGGGAAGACATCTACCAGACCAGCGCCAGCAGCCTGCCCAGCAGCGATGATGACGAGTGGGACTTCACCACGCGCACCTCGGCCGGTGAGAGCTTGCAAAGCCATCTGTTGTGGCAATTGAACCTGGCACCGATGTCGGACACCGATCGCCTGATCGCCGTGACACTCATCGACTGCATCAACAACCAGGGTTACCTCGACGAAACACTCGAAGAGATTCTGGAAGCCTTTGATCCAGAACTCGATATCGAACTCGACGAGATCGAAGCCGTCCTGCACCGCATCCAACAATTTGAGCCAGCCGGCATTGGCGCCCGCAACCTGGGCGAGTGCTTGCTGCTGCAACTGCGCCAGTTGCCCGCCAAGACGCCCTGGATCAACGAAGCCAAGCGCCTGGTCACCGACTACATCGACTTGCTCGGCGCGCGTGACTACAGCCAGCTGATGCGGCGCATGAAGCTCAAAGAAGACGAGCTGCGCCAGGTCATTGAACTGGTGCAAAGCCTCAACCCGCGTCCAGGTTCGCAAATCGAGTCCAGCGAAGCGGAATACGTGGTTCCTGACGTCATCGTTCGCAAGGACAACGACCGCTGGCTCGTCGAGCTGAACCAAGAATCGGTGCCACGCCTGCGGGTCAACCCGCAATACGCAGGCTTCGTACGCCGTGCCGATACCAGCGCCGACAACACCTTCATGCGCAACCAGTTGCAAGAAGCCCGCTGGTTTATCAAAAGCCTGCAGAGCCGCAATGAAACGCTGATGAAAGTAGCGACCCAAATCGTCGAGCATCAGCGTGGCTTTCTGGAATATGGCGATGAGGCCATGAAGCCGCTGGTACTGCATGACATCGCAGAAGCGGTCGGCATGCACGAATCAACGATTTCGCGCGTCACCACACAAAAATTCATGCATACCCCGCGCGGTATTTATGAATTGAAGTACTTTTTTTCCAGCCACGTCAGCACCTCGGAAGGCGGTGAATGCTCGTCCACCGCGATCCGCGCGATCATCAAAAAACTGGTCGCCGCTGAAAATCAGAAAAAGCCGTTGAGTGACAGCAAGATCGCTGGTTTACTGGAGGCACAAGGTATTCAGGTGGCCCGTCGGACCGTCGCCAAGTACCGCGAATCCCTTGGGATTGCGCCTTCGAGCGAACGCAAGCGTTTGATGTAAGTACGGGTCACAGCGTTTCAGTGGCAGGCGCTTCGGCCTGTCACTTTATGCAATGGCAACAGAAGGAGAAACTGTATGCAAGTCAACATCAGTGGACAACATCTGGACGTCACCCCAGCGCTGCGCGAATCGATCGATGACAAACTCAAACGCCTGGAACAGCACTACGACAAAATCACCAACGTGCAGGTGATCCTCTCTGTTGAAAAGCATCAACATAAAATCGAAGCCACTCTCAATATTCCCGGTGGAGAAGTTGTCGCCAATGCGGTCAATGAAGACATGTACGCCGCTATCGACAGCCTCTACGAGAAGCTTGATCGCCAACTGATAAAGCATAAGGAAAAGACCCAAAGGCAGCTCCAGGGCGCAACGGGTCGCTAATACTCCATCACCATGATTCGACTTGAAAATATCCTGACCCCCGGCCGTTCCTTGGTGAACGCGCCGGGCGGCAGTAAAAAGCGCGCACTCGAACAAGTTGCCAACCTGATCAGCCGGGAAGTACCTGATCTGGACGCGCAAAAAGTGTTTGAGGCGCTGATCGCCCGTGAAAAACTGGGTTCCACCGGTTTTGGTAACGGCATCGCAATACCTCATTGCCGTCTGGCTGGCTGCGAGTCGCCCATCAGCGCCTTGCTGCACCTGGACGCCCCCATAGATTTCGACGCCATCGATGGCGCACCGGTCGACCTTTTGTTCGTTTTGCTGGTGCCACAAGCGGCTACCGATGCGCACCTGGAACTGCTCCGGCAGATCGCCAGCATGCTCGACCGCAAAGACGTGCGTGACAGATTGCGCAACGCACCCAGCAACGAAGCGTTGTATCAGGTTGTTCTGGACGTACAGAACGGTCATTAATCATGCGCTTAGTCATTGTCAGCGGACGCTCCGGCTCCGGAAAAAGTACAGCCCTCGCGGTCCTCGAAGACAACGGTTTTTATTGCATCGACAACCTGCCGGCCGGCTTGCTGCCTGAGCTGGCGGAACGCGCACTGATCCACACAGAATTACCGCAACCGCTGGTCGCCGTCTCCATTGATGCGCGTAACCTGCCGAGCCACCTGTCGCGCTTTCCGCAATTGCTTGAGGAAGTGCGCAACCGGCATATCCAGTGCGATGTCCTGTATCTGGATGCCGATGAAGAAACCCTGCTCAAGCGCTTCTCTGAAACCCGTCGTCGGCACCCGCTGAGCAGTGAGAGCCGCTCGCTGGCAGAGGCCATTCGCGATGAAACCCACTTGCTCGGGCCGATTGCCGACCTCGCCGACCTGACCGTCAACACCACCAATCTGAACCTGTATCAGTTGCGCGATACGATCAAGTTGCGCCTGCTGAACAAGCCCGAACCGGGCACAGCGTTCCTGATTGAATCGTTTGGCTTCAAGCGCGGCATGCCGGTAGACGCTGACTTGGTGTTTGACGTGCGCTGCCTGCCCAACCCGTACTGGAAACCGGAACTGCGCGAGCAATCAGGCCTGGATCAACCCGTGGCGGATTACCTCGCTGCACAGCCGGATGTTGAAGAGATGTTTCAGGACATCTCCAGCTACCTGCTTAAATGGCTACCCCGCTTTGCCGCCAGCAATCGTGCTTATGTGACCATTGCTATCGGCTGCACAGGCGGCCATCACCGATCGGTGTATCTGACCGAACGGCTTGGCAAATGCCTGCAAGAAACTCTTAAGAACGTCCAGGTTCGCCACCGCGACCTGACCTGAAAGGACCCACCCTGCGATGCCTGCTCTGGAAATCGAAATCATCAACAAACTGGGCTTGCACGCTCGGGCATCAGCAAAATTCGTCGGCGTCGCCGGGAAGTTTCCGTGTCAGGTAAGAGCGGGTCGCACCCCTGAATCCATGGTCGACGGCAAGAGCATCATGGCCATGATGATGCTCGCTGCCGGCAAAGGCACCAAGATCCATTTGAAGACGGAAGGCGAGCAGGAACAGGAAGCGCTCGACGCACTGGTCAAGCTCATCAACAACTACTTCGATGAGGGTGAGTGAAGAGCAGCCCGGCGTAACGGTAGGAGCGAGCTTGCCTCGCGATCTTTTGATCTTAAAAGATCACGAGGCAAGCTCGCTCCTACGGGTTTTTAGGGCATCAATGCGGGCGTTAGCCCAGTGCGGTGTCCATCACCATCATCAGGCAAAAGCCGATGCACAAGCCCAGGCTTGCGAGCTTTTCGTGACCGTTGCGCCGCGATTCGGGGATCACTTCTTGAGTGACCACCAACAACATCGCACCCGCCGCCAACGCCAGTCCAAACGGCAATAACACTTCGGCCAGGTTGACCAGCCAGGCACACAGCAGCGCAAAAACCGGCTCAACCAGGCCGGAGGCCGCACCGATCAAGAACGCCTTGACCCGCGACATGCCTGCACCCGCCAGTACCAGCGCGATCACCAGGCCCTCCGGGACGTCCTGCAAGGCAATGCCCATGGCCAGGCTGTCAGCATCTGGCATGCCGCCGCCCGCTGACACCCCGACCGCCATCCCTTCCGGGATGTTGTGCGCAATGATGGCAATCACGAACAGCCAGATGCGCGGCGCAATCACGGGCTCGCCGGGCTTGCTGATGATCATTTCAGGGGCAGCCCCGGAGACCTTGAGGTCGACCAGAAACAGAAAAAATGCCCCCAGCAAAATACCCGCACTGACCAGGCCGCTGGCGCCCCACGACGACAGCCCAAGATTTTGCGCCGCCGTAATGCCCGGCACAATCAACGAAAATGCCGTGGCCGCCAACATGACCCCCGCCCCAAAACCCAGCAAGGTGTCGCTCACCGCAACCGGCATTTTGCGGATAACCAATACCGGCACGGCACCCAAGGCGGTGCCCAGCGCACACAGCGCACCGCCTTGCAGAGCCCGCAACAACCTGGGTTCAAGATCCAGCCAGACCAACCCCTTGGCCACCAGCAAGGCCGTGCCCGCCAACAGCAAGAGCGTGCCCAGCGCATAGCGGAACATCCGCACGCCACCCACCGCTAATATTTGCGTGCCCATAATCTGCCTGAATCCTTCTTGGTCGGCTTAGGCAATCGCAGCTGCATAGCGTCGCTCGACTTCGGGCCAGTTAATCACGTTGTAAAATGCATTAATGTATTCCGGGCGGCGGTTCTGATAACGCAGGTAGTAAGCGTGCTCCCAAACATCCAGCCCCAGAATCGGGGTGTTGCCGTTCATCAGCGGGCTGTCCTGGTTACCACTGCTTTCAATGACCAGTTTTTTCTCGGGGGTCACGCTGAGCCAGGCCCAGCCGCTGCCGAAACGGGTCAGCGCCGCTTTGGTGAAGTTTTCCTTGAACGTCTCCAGCCCACCCAACTGTTCATCAATGGCTTTGGCCAATGCGCCCTTTGGGGTGCCGCCGCCGGTTGGGCTCATGACTTCCCAGAACAGTGAGTGGTTAGCATGCCCGCCGCCCTGGTTGATTACCGCTGCACGCAGGTTTTCAGGCAGTTCCTGGACGCTGGCGACCAGTTTTTCAACAGGCCATTTTGCCCACTCCGTGCCGTCAACCGCAGCATTGAGGTTGTTGATGTAGGTCTGGTGGTGCTTGGTGTAGTGAATTTCCATGGTTTGCGCATCAATATGCGGCTCAAGCGCGTCGTAGGCGTAAGGCAAGGCAGGCAAGGTGTAAGTCATATCAATGTGCTCCTGAGTGATGGCCGCTGACGGTTGAGAATTCGTGACTTGACTGAACCACAGGGCTTTTGAGCAACAGCTCGGAACGCGGGTATTCGCCGTGATCGCTGATAAAGTTCAAAAGCTCAACGTAGGTTTTGCTGCTCTGACGCAGCGCGGCTTCACGCAGCGCAGGCGCCAGGCGGGGGTTCTGCATGGTTTGCAGTAACCGCTGGTGAATCGCGCACAGGTACTCAACGCTCTCCTCCGGCTGGTTAAGGCGCAAATGCAAATCCGCCAGGTTGTGGTGGGAAATGACACAGGCCGCCACTGCTTCGTCGGCATCACTCCAGCGCTCAAACAGCACTTGTGCCAGTGCCAGCGCCTGCAAGTAATGTTCTCGGGCATCGACCAGCTCGCCCTCAGCGAAACAGCGGTTGGCTCTTTCGATCGTGCGTTTCCAGTGCTCCATGTGAACCTCCAAAGCAGTGTGGGGGGCGTGGGGTTAAACGCCGCCGGCGGTCAATTTCTCGGGGTTGAGCAAGACTTCAAGCTGGCTGCGCGGCAGATCGGTGTACTCAAGGGCCACATCAATCACCGGGCGCCCCTGCTGGTAGGCGGTCTTGGCAATTTCGGCCGCCTTTTGATAGCCGATGATCGGGTTCAGCGCCGTGACCAGGATCGGGTTGCGCGACAGCGCTTCCTTGAGCTTGGCTTCATTGACCTTGAAGGTGGCAATGGCTTTGTCGGCCAGCAAGCGGCTGGAGTTGGCCAACAGCTCGATGCTGCTCAACAGGTTGTGTGCAATCACCGGCAGCATCACGTTGAGCTCAAAGTTGCCTGACTGCCCGGCGATGGTGATCACCGTGTCATTGCCGATCACCTGGGCGGCGACCATGGCGGTGGCTTCCGGGATCACCGGGTTGACCTTGCCCGGCATGATCGACGAGCCCGGCTGCAAGCCTTGCAGTTCAATTTCACCCAAGCCTGCCAGCGGGCCCGAGTTCATCCAGCGCAGGTCGTTGGCGATTTTCATCAGCGATACAGCGGTCGCTTTAAGCTGGCCCGAAACAGACACTGCGGTGTCCTGCGAACCAATCAAGGCAAACAGGTCTTTGCCCGGCGTGAATTGCACGTGGGTCAGCGCACTGAGTTGCTGGCTGAACAGCGCAGCGAATTGCGGGTGCGCGTTGATCCCCGTGCCCACCGCCGTGCCGCCCTGGGCCAGCGACTGCAGGGCCGGTTGCAGGTTGTGCAGGTGCTCGATATTGGCCTTGAGCTGTTGCGCCCAACCATTGAGCACCTGGCTCATGCGCACCGGCATGGCGTCCATCAGGTGGGTACGCCCGGTTTTTACGTAGACGTGAACCTGCTCGGCTTTATGCTCAATCACCTCGACCAGATGCTTGAGAGCCGGCAGCAGTTCTTCGTGCAAGCCCAGCGCAGCGCTGACGTGAATGGTGGTCGGGATAATGTCGTTGCTGCTTTGCCCACAGTTGACGTGATCGTTGGGGTTGACCACTTCGCCCAGCACGCGGGTCGCCAGCGTGGCGATGACTTCGTTGGCGTTCATGTTGGAACTGGTGCCCGAACCGGTCTGGAAAATATCCACCGGGAAGTGCTCCATAAAATCGCCGGACAGCAGGATCTGCGTGGCTTCGACAATGGCATTGCCCTGCGCTTCGCTGATTTGCTTGAGTTCAACGTTGGCCTTGGCGGCAGCGGCCTTGGCCAGAATCAGTGCACGAATGAATTGTGCGGGCATGCGTTGATGGCTGATCGGGAAGTTGTCTACCGCACGCTGTGTTTGCGCGCCATACAGCGCGGCCTCAGGCACGTGCAATTCACCCATGCTGTCCCGTTCGATACGCGTATTACTCATCAGGAAATCCTTGCAGCAGTTCTGTTAAAGAAATTGAAGGTTCGAGTTCGCAGGTCGCCAATTGCCAGGCAAAGCTTTGCCAGCGCTTGAGGCGGCAGTTACACAGGGCTTGAGTTTCCATGTCGCGCAGCGGGCGCCATGCATGGTCCAGGCACAGGTTGCGCCAGTGCCACGGCAGGGCCGTATCAGCGGCGGTGTCCAGCAAGAGCCGGAACGCGGTAGCAGAAATCATCCAGGGAGAAGTCGTCGTGCAACCGGCCAGGTATCGGCCTTCGGCCAGATAGTGCTCAATCAGGCGCGGCTCGTCGGGCGCCAGGCCGCAACGGATCTGGCGGCTCATCCAGCGCCAGCTTTCCAGATAAGGGCCTTCATGCAAGGCTGAACTCATGACCTAGGCTCGCTCGATAATGAGATTCATTATTAAGCGATATTGATTATCAAAACAAGCCTGCGTTAGACACACCTTTGTCTCGCGATCTCTTGATCGTTTAAAAGATCGCGAGGCAAGCTCGCTCCTACAAAGGTTGGGTCGAAAAAAAGGCGTATCACCCGTGAAGGTGATACGCCTTGATTACAAACGGGAAGGTTTAGCTGCCCGCGACGGTCATTCGTTCGATCAGCACCGAGCCGGTGCGGATGTTGCTGCGCAGTTCCAAGTCGTTACCCACGGCAACGATCTGTTTGAACATGTCGCGCATGTTGCCCGCGATGGTCACTTCTTGAACCGGGAACTGGATTTCACCGTTCTCAACCCAGAAACCCGCTGCGCCACGGGAGTAGTCGCCCGTGACCATGTTCAGGCCGCTGCCCATCAGTTCAGTCACCAGCAACCCCCGGCCCATGCGGCGGATCAGGGCCGCCTGGTCTTCGTCACCGTGGGTCACGAACAGGTTGTGCACGCCACCCGCGTTGGCGGTGCTGGGCAGGCCCAGTTTGCGGCCGGAATAGGTGCTGAGGATGTAGGACACCAACTCGCCATCCTTGATAAACGGTTTGGCGTAAGTCGCCAGGCCGTCGTTATCGAAGGAGGAACTGCCCATGGCACGGACCAGATGCGGACGCTCGTCCAAGGTCAGCCATTCAGGGAAAATCTGCTGCCCCAACGCATCCAGCAAGAACGACGATTTACGGTACAGGTTGCCCCCCGAAATCGCGCCCAAAAAGCTGCCGAACAAGCCACCGGCCAGTTCAGCCGAGAACAATACCGGGACTTCGCAGGTCGGCACCGGGCGCGAACCCAGGCGGCGAGCGGCGCGTTCTGCGGCGCGCTGGCCGATGCTGACGGCGTCCATCAGCAACTCGCCCTGGCAGTTCACGTCATACCAGTAGTCACGCTGCATTTGCCCGTCGCCTTTGGCGATCATCACGCAGCTCAAGCTGTGCCGGGTAGACGCTGAACCACCGATAAAGCCATTGCTGTTGCCATACACCCGGCAGCCCTGATGAGTGCTGAGGGTGGTGCCGTCGGCGTTTTTGATGCGGCTGTCAGCGTCAAAAGCCGCAGCTTCGCAGGCCAAGGCCTTTTCGATGGCTTGTTCCGGGGTGATGTCCCAAGTGTGGAACACATCAAAATCTTTCAGGTCGCGGGCCATCAGGCTGGCGTCGGCCAGGCCCGAGCTTTCGTCTTCGGAGGTGTGCTTGGCAATTGCCAAAGCGGCCGCGACGGTTTCGCGGATAGCATCCGGGCCGCTGGCCGAGGTGCTGGCCGAGCCTTTACGCTGTCCCACATAGAGCGTGATGCCAAAACCCTGATCGCGATTGAACTCAACGGTTTCGACTTCGCGCTGGCGTACAGAGGTCGACAGGCCCTGCTCCAGCGACACCGCGACTTCGCAGGCGCTGGCGCCCTGGCGCTTGGCTTCGGCGATGATTTGCTCGACCTGCTGTTGCAGTGCCGGCAAGGCCTGCGGGCCGACGCTTTGTACTGCACTCATGGTTTTCTCCACTCAAATTCTGTTTTCGGTAGGGCCGCCGAGCGACCAGGCCGGACAAGCGGCCTCCGACTGGTTATCATGGCGGCGTTTCTTTGCGGACTGCCACCATGGTTGATTCTTACGACGACGCCTTCGACGGCGAAAAAAGCAAAACACAGGTCAAAAAAGAGCTGCACGCTCTGGTTGATCTGGGCGAGCGCCTTACAACGCTCAAGCCTGATTTGCTGAACAAAATGCCTTTGACTGACGCTATGCGTAAGGCTCTGGCAGATGCTCCAAAACACACGGCTCATATTGCGCGCAAGCGCCATCTGATGTTCATCGGCAAGCTGATGCGCGATCAACCGATCGACGAAATTCTTGCTTTGATCGATCAAGTCGATGCCTCTTCTCGCCAATACAACGAGCGTTTCCACAACCTCGAGCGCTGGCGTGATCGCCTGCTCGAAGGCGACGACGCTGTACTGGAAAAATTTGTTGTCGAGTTCCCTGAGGCTGACCGCCAGCAAATGCGCTCGGTCATCCGTCAGGCCAAACACGAACTGGCTCATAACAAGGCACCGGCCTCAAGCCGCAAATTGTTCAAGTACATTCGTGGGTTGGACGAGACGCAACGCGGTCTGCGTTAAATCTCGTACGTGGGTGGGTTGCCCTGCAACCCACCCGCTCCCCATCAACCGCCCGTACCGCCTACGGTAATCGCATCAATTTTCAGGGTTGGCTGCCCGACACCGACCGGTACCGACTGCCCATCCTTGCCACAGGTTCCGACGCCGCTGTCCAGCGACAGGTCGTTACCGACCATCGACACCTTGCTCATCGCTTCCGGCCCGTTGCCAATCAGGGTCGCGCCTTTGACTGGGCGAGTGATTTTGCCGTCTTCGATCAGGTAAGCCTCGCTGGTGGAAAATACAAACTTGCCGCTGGTGATGTCGACCTGACCACCGCCCAGATTGGCGCAGTAAATGCCCTTTTTCACCGACGCGATGATTTCGGCCGGATCACTTTCGCCACCCAACATGTAGGTGTTGGTCATGCGCGGCATGGGCAAGTGCGCATAGGATTCGCGACGGCCGTTACCGGTGCGTGCGACGCCCATCAGGCGCGCATTGAGCTTGTCTTGCATGTAGCCCTTGAGCACGCCGTTTTCAATCAGCGTCGTGCACTCGGTCGGGGTGCCTTCGTCATCGACGCTCAACGAGCCACGGCGACCGGCCAGGGTGCCGTCATCGACGATGGTGCACAGTTTGGAAGCAACCATTTCGCCCATGCGGCCGCTGTAGGCCGAGCTGCCTTTGCGGTTGAAATCGCCTTCAAGGCCGTGCCCTACCGCTTCGTGTAGCAACACGCCCGACCAGCCGGAGCCCAAAACCACCGGCATGGTGCCCGCAGGGGCCGGCACGGCTTCGAGGTTGACCAGCGCCTGGCGCAGCGCCTCACGGGCGTAGCCCATGGCGCGGTCGTCGGTCAGGAAGTAGCGGTAGTCGGTACGGCCACCGCCACCATGGCCACCGCGCTCGCGACGGCCATTTTGTTCGACGATCACACTGACATTGAAACGCACCAGCGGGCGCACATCGGCTGCCAGGCCGCCGTCGGTGGAGGCCACCAGAATGCGCTCCCACACCCCGGCCATGCTCACGGTCACTTGCTGGATGCGTGGGTCCAGAGCACGGGTGGCCGCATCGACGCGCTTGAGCAACTCAACTTTTTCGGCGCGGGTGATGACTTCCAGGGGGTTATCCGGGGCGTACAGTTGCGCCACGTCCTGGGTTGTAAAGGCTTGCACGGTGCCGTTTTGCCCGGCACGGGAGATGGAACGCGCAGCCCGCGCAGCCAGCCCCAGCGCTTCCAGGGTGATGGCATTGCTGTAGGCAAAACCGGTTTTCTCACCTGACTGGGCACGCACACCGACGCCCTGATCGAGGTTGAAGCTGCCTTCTTTGACGATGCCGTCTTCCAGCGCCCAGGATTCGGAAATCTGCCCCTGAAAATACAAATCTGCTGCATCAATGCCCGGCCCGGCCAAGTCACCCAATACGCCTTGCAGGCTGTCGAGGGTGACACCGCCCGGTGCCAACAGGTGTTCGCTGACTGAGGTCAACAACTCGCTCATATTCACTCCGTCTTGGCCCCTGCTTCAGCATCATGGATGCACTGAACCCACGGGCCTGAAAATTAGTCCTGCTGTGCAGGTCGCTGTGCGCCCTGCGAAAAAAACCGCCGGTGGTTCACCACCGGCATGCGCGCCCTGATGGCGGCTTGTTCGTCAGCATCGCGCGCGGCCAGCAATACGCCCTCGCCTTGTGCCTGTTCCGCCAACACCCGGCCCCACGGGTCGATGATCGCCGCATGCCCGTAGGTTTCACGCGGGCCGGGGTGAACACCACCTTGAGCGGCGGCCAGTACATAACATTGAGTTTCAATGGCCCGTGCCCGAATCAGAATGTCCCAATGTGCAGCACCGGTCACGGCGGTAAAAGCCGAAGGCGCGGTGATCAGCTCAGCCCCGGCAGCGCGCAATTCGCTGTACAACTCCGGAAAACGCAGGTCGTAGCACACGGTCAGGCCCAATTTGCCCACCGGCGTATCGGCCACCACCACACGCTCACCGGGCGCGTAATCATCCGACTCGCGGTAACGACCCCGGCTGTCAGACACATCCACATCAAACAAATGCAGCTTGTCGTACCGCGCGGCTTGCTCACCGTCGGCGTTGATCAACAATGAACAGGCATTGACCTTGGCGTCTGGCTGACCCGCTGGCGGCAGCGGCAAAGTGCCCGCCACTATCCATAACTTGAGGTCGCGTGCGGTCTGTTTCAACCATGGCAGGATTGGACCTTCGCCCAATGCCTCGGCGCGCCCCACATCAGCGATATCGCGACGGCCCATGGCAGCGAAGTTTTCCGGCAGCACCGCGAGCTGTGCACCGCGTTGCGCCGCGTCTTCAAGCAAGCGCCGGGCCTGAGCCAGGTTGGCCAGCACATCGCTCTGGCTAACCATTTGAATCACTGCAAACGACATCACGCCCCCTTGATGGACTGTGTAGACAGAACCTCCACCGGCACTGCCGTTGTCATGCTACTCCTAGTTTTTCTCAAATGGCTTGTCGAAGGTAATTTTCGGGTCGTTCCATGGGCCTTGAATGCTGTATTGCACGCTGGCGAAACGCGACACTTGATCACCGATCAGCTTATTGAGCAGGAACATCGCCCCCCCCGCTGCCGGACCGCCGACCAACAAGGCCGCAAGCGGCAGGTTGTTGGTCACAGGCAGGGTCACTAGCAGTTTCGCATTCACCTGATCAGAGACCATGTTCAAAGTGCCACTGAGTTCAAGGTTAGTCGACGGGCCGGTCATGAGGATCGGCGAGGTGGTGCGGTATACGCCGTTGTTGGCGGTCAGGAAGCCTTTGACACGGTCGTAGCTCAGCCCTTTGCTGAACAAGTCCGAGAAATCCAGGCGCAGACGCCGGCCGATAGCGTTGAAGTTCAGCAGGCCAAAAATGCGCACCACCTGTGTGCTGCCGTCGACCTCAACAAAGCGGCCTTTATTCAAGGTGGCATCGAGGGTACCAGAGAACCGGTTCAGGCCAATCCAGGCCGGCGAGCCCGGCCAGCGGCCATCGATATCGACTTTGAAGTCCTCACTGGTCACGCTTGGAGCAAAACCCCAGCCCTGCAGGACGTTAGCCAGGTTGCCACCGCCAATACGGCCCCGGTACCAGCTGTTGCTGGCCCCGGCCACGCCTTCCCAGCCGCCCGAGCCTTCGAGCAGCAAGCCCTTAAGGCCCAGACTCAGGTTAGTGAGGTTAATCCCGCGTGTGGTCGGCCTGATGTTGAGCGACCAGGCGCCGAGCAAATCAGCGCCCTGATAGAGCTGGCGAATGATGATGTCGAGTGCCGGGATCTTGCGCGGATCGACCGACGCCAAAGGGTCCGGCGCATTGGGGTCGCTGACCGCTTTAGGGTCTGGCGCCGGGAGGCGGATGGTTTGCATCGTCACTTTGATCGGCGCGTTCTTCGCATCCGGCAACGTGACAGCGCCCGTCGCCTGTTTGCTGTTGATGTTAAGGTCCCAGGCCGCCCCGCTGCGCTTCATTTGCAGCCGCACCTGATCAAGCTGAGTGCCGAAGGCGATGAGCTTATTCACTTTGAAGTCGGCACTGCTAAGCAGTTGTTTGGCGCTGCCGCCCGGGTCTTTGCCCGCATAGCGCTCGGCCAGTGCCTGCCACGGGGCAACGTCCAGTTCTGACAACACACCGCGAATGCGCAAGCCTTTGGTCACCGGCAACACCGGGTCGCCATACCCCAGGAACAACTCACCCCGACCGTCTTCAAACTTGCCATTGGGGGCGGCAAAGGTCAGGTTCGCCAAATCACCGTAGTCAAACCAGTAACGCCGCTCAGCCCCTTGCAAGGTCATGCGAAACACCGCGTCGCGGCTTTCATTGGCGGCCAGGCCAAACGGTGCTGGCAAATCGATAGTCGCCCCTTTGAGAGACGAACTGACCCGCAACTGGCTGTCGGCATCGTCCAGGGTCAGTTGCAACTGATAAGGCAGCATCCCGGACACCGGGATCGGCTGATTGAACTTGAGCCAGTCGGTCAGTTTTTTAACCCCGACCTGACCGCTTGCCACCACGCGGGTACTCAGCTTGCCCGACTTGCCCTCGGCAAAGATTTGCGCCTTGATCGGCTGGTCGAATGCGCGGCCGCTGATGGCTTTGCCGCTCAGGCCCTTGGCGCTGTCGAAGCGGAAGTCGCCCTTGAGTTGGGTCAGTTCAAGTTCTGGATCACTGATTTTCAGGCGGGCCTTGTCGGTGTTGAAATCCACCACGACTTTCGGCTCTTCGCCATGCTCCAGCGGGATGTCGAGATCAACGCGGCCCTTGAGCGAGCCCTCGCCTTGCCAGCCGGCAAAGGTTGATTCAGTGCCAATCGGCGCTTCTTGCAAGATTTTCAGGCCATCGCCCAAACCGCCGTCGAAGTCACCGTCCAAAAACAAGTGAGAGACTTTGCCAGCGTGGACGTGAGGGATATTGACCGCGACGTTGCGCACTTTGGTGTCGAGCAACAGGCCTTTGCTGGCCATGATCCGCACACCGCTGTCTTCGATAAACACGTCACCGGAAACATCGCGCACATGTGGCCAGCCGGGCTGGAACGCCAATTCAGCGCCATGGACCTTGAAGAACAGGCTGATGTTGCGCGCCGCGTCCACGGCATCGTGGTCCAGTGAGCCTTGATACTGGAAAAAGCCCTCTTCCACCGAGCCTTTTAATATCGCCGTGCTCAACCACTCGGACAGCGCCGGGCTCAAGACGGCCGGCAGGTATTTGGGGGTGAATCGACCATCGCCATCGGTCAGCCCGACGCGCAGGTCCATGTAGTCTTCCTGAGAGTGGTCCATGTGGATGCGGATCAGGAAGTCAGCGGCAATTTTGCCCTCTTCGCCCAGCACCTTGATGTAAGGCGCGATCAAGGTGAAGCTGTTTTTATCCAGCGTCCACTTGAGCAAGGCATTGGCTTGCAGGTACTGCCAGGGCTTGTCGAAAATCGGGTCCAGGTGCAGGACAAAATCTTTGCTGTCGAGGCGCAGTTCGCCCTTGCCCAGGTCACCACTGATCAGCCCGCTGACGTTACGCGCCGCCGGTGCCCCGTGGGTGGCATTGAAACCAACTTGCTGCAAGTTGGCGGCGAAGCTGATTTTTTGATCGTCGGTCGCATTCGGCCGGTAGTCAGCCAGAACGTTGCGCAAGGTGCCGGTGACGCTCAGTTGGTCAATCACCTTGGCAACGGCTTCTGGCACCGGCGCCAACGAATCCATTAATGGAGTGATCGGCGTCAGGTCCAGATGATCGGCCTGTAAATGCCAACGTTCCTGCTCGCCCTCAGTGGCGGCGAACTGTTGCAGCTGCAGGCGGGTTTCCCAGCGCTTGTCAGCGATGTTCATTGCCAGTGAATCAAGGGTAACCGTGAACCCCTGTTTGCCACGCTCTACCCAGGCATGCAGCGCCAGGTTGTCGAGGGTTTCGGCTTTGCGATCGGCATAGGCACCGCTCAGTTTGGGCGCATTGAGGCGTGCCACCGCGCTTTGCACGGTGCCATGGCCCCAGTTGAACCAGAACTCGCCACCGGCTTTTAATTCAGAGACTTTCCACGGCTGGATCAGGCTGGCCGGCAGCCATTTGGCCCAGTCACTCTGCGGCAAGCTCAAATAGGCCTGAGCGGCACCGTCGCGCCAGCGGCTGGCCTGGATCTGGGTCTTGAGGCTCAGCGCCAGCGGCTGGCCGTCGGGCAGGGTCAAACGCGCATCCAGACGCTGGTCAGAAGCCCCCACGTCCAGCGTCAGCCCGACATAAGTCAGGGTCATCGGCGCATGATTGAAGGATTCGAGGGTCACCTGGCTGTCGAGGACCGATACCCGCGCCACCCGCTGCAATTGATTCAGCAGTTGCTCGGGGTCCAGCGGCTGATCATCCTGCACAGGCAGCCCTTCCAGCGCCCAATGGCCATCTTTGTCCTGACGGGCACTCAGTTGCAGGCCGCCCAGTTGCACGCTGGCAAGCCGCACATCGCGATTGAGCAGGCTGGCCCAGACATCGGGCACTACCTTCACGTTGTCCAGCCGCAGGGCACTAGTGCCCTCGCCGACCATCACGTCGTGCGCCAGCAGTACCGGCGCCATGCCCTTCCAGCTGCCTTCAAGGCTGCCAATGGTCAACGGCATGCCCAAAGCATCACGGGCCTTGGTCTGGATTTCTGCGCGGTATTCGGCAATCAGAGGCGTCAGCTCACGACCCAAGCTGACGTAGAGCGCCGTGAGCACCAGAACCAACGCACATAGACCTAATCCCCAGCGGGTCAGCGCGGCAAAAAAGCGTGTCAGACGCTCCATGTCAGGTGGCCCCTTCAGTGATGGTCGAGGGGGCTGCGCCCAGCCCCCTGTCATGCGGATACGCGTTCAGATACTTCAGAGCAGTACCACGTCGTATTGTTCCTGGGAGTACTGAGTTTCTACCTGAAAACGGATGGTACGCCCGATAAATCCTTCCAGCTCAGCGACGTTGCCCGACTCTTCGTCCAGCAAACGGTCAACAACACGCTGGTTGGCTAATACACGATAGCCAACGGCTTGGTACGCGCGGGCTTCACGGAGAATTTCGCGGAAGATTTCGTAGCAAATGGTTTCAGGGGTTTTCAGCTTGCCGCGCCCCTGGCAGCACACGCAGGGTTCGCAGAGCACTTGCTCAAGGCTTTCGCGGGTGCGCTTGCGGGTCATCTGTACCAGCCCCAACTCGGTGATACCGATGATGTTGGTCTTGGCGTGATCGCGCTCCAGCTGTTTTTCGAGGGTGCGCAGCACCTGGCGCTGGTGCTCTTCATCTTCCATGTCGATGAAGTCAATGATGATGATGCCGCCCAGGTTACGCAGGCGCAGTTGCCGGGCGATGGCCGTTGCCGCTTCGAGGTTGGTCTTGAAGATGGTTTCTTCAAGGTTGCGATGGCCCACGAACGCGCCGGTGTTGACGTCGATGGTGGTCATGGCTTCAGCCGGGTCGACTACCAGATAACCGCCCGACTTGAGCGGCACCTTGCGGTCCAGCGCCTTCTGAATTTCGTCCTCTACGCCATACAGGTCAAAAATCGGCCGCTCGCCGGGGTAATGCTCAAGGCGGTCGGCGATCTCCGGCATCAGTTCAGCCACAAACTGAGTGGTCTTCTGGAAGGTTTCTCTCGAGTCGATGCGAATTTTTTCGATCTTGGGGCTGACCAGGTCACGCAAGGTGCGCAGCGCCAGGCCCAAGTCTTCATAGATAACGCTCGGTGCGCCCGCCGTTTTGATCTGCAGACCAATTTGGTCCCACAGGCGACGCAAGTAGCGAATGTCCATCAGGATCTCATCCGCCCCGGCACCCTCGGCGGCCGTGCGCAAAATAAAACCACCTGCTTCCTTGATGCCTTCTTGCGCCACGCAATCACTGACCACCTGCTTGAGGCGCTCACGTTCGGCTTCGTCTTCGATCTTCAGCGAAATGCCGACATGGGCGGTGCGCGGCATGTACACCAGGTAGCGCGAAGGAATCGACAACTGCGTGGTCAGGCGTGCGCCTTTTGACGCAATCGGGTCTTTGGTGACCTGCACCACCAGGCTTTGACCTTCGTGCACCAGCGCGCTGATGCTCTCAACGGCCTGACCTTCACGCAGTGAAATTTCAGATGCGTGAATAAAGGCGGCACGGTCCAGCCCGATGTCGACAAAGGCGGCCTGCATGCCGGGCAATACCCGCACCACCTTGCCCTTGTAAATGTTGCCAACAATGCCACGGCGCTGGGTACGCTCGACATGCACCTCTTGCAGAACACCGTTCTCTACCACGGCCACGCGCGATTCCATCGGCGTGATGTTGATCAGAATCTCTTCACTCATGGCTGGGTCTCGTTCAGGCGTCATAGCATTAGTGCCAAGTCATGTAAGGCGCGTTATTCAGCGCTCGATAAGGTTTGCCAACAGGGTATGCCGAATTGCCCAAGCAGTTCTGCGGTTTCGCACACGGGCAAACCCACAACACCGGAATAACTGCCATTAAGGCCCGCGACAAAGACCGCGGCCAACCCTTGAATGGCGTAACCACCGGCTTTGTCCTGAGGCTCTCCGCTGGCCCAATATTGGGCGGCTTCTTGCTGGCTGATGGTTCTGAAACTGACCCGGCTGCGCACCACACGGGTTTCGCAACGCTCGGCCGCCAGAATGGCAATGGCCGTCAAGACTTCATGCTCCCGGCCAGACAACGCCATGAGCATAGACAAGGCATCGGCCTCGTCGACCGGTTTGCCGAGAATCTGATCATCCAGTACAACGGCGGTGTCGGCGCCCAATACACAGAATGGAGCGCTTACCGAGGCCCCGAGCAGGTGCTCGCGCCCCGCACGGGCCTTTGCTCGCGCCAGGCGCTCGACATAGGCCGCAGGGCATTCGTCAGGGAGGGGAGTTTCGTCTATGGAGGCGCTGACCACCTGGAACGGCACGCCGATTTGAGTCAGTAACTCGCGGCGGCGCGGTGAGCCAGAGGCCAGAAAAAGCGGAGTCATCAAGACATCTCCCTGTCTACGTACACAAACCAGGAAATGGCTCGCGATCCAGTCAATTGATTTTGAAACGTCGGCGCAAACCGCGCAGCCCGTAGCTCACCCATGGCCACAACAGCGCACTGACCAGCGCTGGCAATACCAACGCCAGCGTGGGCTGGCGATTGCCGGTCAAGGCACTCAGCCATAGTTGAGCCAGTTGAGCCAGGCCAAATATGACTAGGATCACCAGGCTTTGCTGCCACATCGGGAACGTACGCAACCGTTGCGCCAGCGACAATACCAAAAAGGTGATGAGGGTCAGAATCAATGCATTCTGGCCCAGCAAGGTGCCGTACAGCACGTCTTCCATCAAGCCCAGGCACCAGGCGGTGACCATGCCCACCTTGTGCGGCAAGGCCAGGGCCCAGAATGCCAGCAACAGGGCCAACCACAACGGGCGCAGGATTTCCATGAACTGCGGCAACGGCGAAACGCTGAGCAACAGGCCGATGGCAAACGTCAGCCAGACAATCCAGCCGTTTCGCGAATGAGTGCCCGCCATTATTCCCTCTCCCGAGTAGTGGCCGGCGCAGCGGCTGGCGGCTTGGCTGCGGCGGGTACAGGTTTTTTCACGGTCTTGGGATCAGTTGCAGCCGGGGCTGGCGTCACCGCTGGCGCGGCGGCAGGTGCAGCAGG
>NZ_WIVR01000054.1:0-37195 GCF_009600525.1 Pseudomonas sp. FSL R10-1350 | reverse complement strand
AGTGGGCAAAAGCGGGTTGACAGTGGGGGGCGAGTCCATACATAGGAGCGAGCTTGCCTCGCGATCTTTTGATCTTTAAAAGATCGCGAGGCAAGCTCGCTCCTACAGAGCAATTAGTGCTGGGCAGCTACGGTTTCGGAGGCTGCCAGCATGGCTTTGAGCAGCACCGCGCAACCCGCCGCCAGGTCTTTGGGGTCGGCGTTTTCGATTTCGTTGTGGCTGATGCCGCCTTCACAGGGCACGAAGATCATGCCCGCCGGGCCCAGTTCGGCGAGGAAGATCGCGTCGTGCCCTGCCCCGCTGACGATGTCCATGTGGCTTAAGCCAAGCTCACTCGCCGCATTGCGCACCGCGTTGACGCAGTCAGGGTTGAAGTACAGCGGCGGGAAATCAGCCGTCGGGGTGAGTTCAAAACTCAAACCATGTTTGGCACAGGTTGCCTCAATCACTTCGCGCACTTCGCTGATCATCGAGTCCAGCCGTTCCGGCTGCAGGTGACGAAAGTCCAGGGTCATGCGCACTTCACCGGGGATGACGTTGCGTGAGCCAGGGTACGCTTGCAGGCAGCCCACGGTGCCGCAGGCATGGGGCTGATGGCCCAGGGCGGCTTTGTTGACCGCGGCGACCACGGCCGCCGCGCCGACCAGCGCGTCTTTGCGCAGGTGCATGGGGGTTGGCCCGGCATGGGCTTCGACGCCGCGCAGATTGAGATCGAACCATTTTTGCCCCAGCGCCCCGAGCACCACACCAATGGTTTTGCGTTCGTCTTCCAGAATCGGTCCCTGCTCGATGTGCGCTTCAAAATAAGCACCCACCGGATGCCCGCTGACCTTGCGACTACCTGCATAGCCAATGGCGTTGAGCGCTTCGCCAACGGTCACGCCTTGGGCATCGGTTTTGGCGAGAGTTTCTTCCAGGGTGAATTTTTCGGCAAACACCCCCGAGCCCATCATGCACGGGGCAAAGCGCGAGCCTTCTTCGTTGGTCCACACCACCACTTCAATCGGCGCTTGGGTCTGGATGTTCAGATCATTGAGGGTACGCAGCACTTCGACCCCGGCCAGCACACCGAAACAGCCATCAAACTTGCCGCCCGTAGGTTGGGTGTCGATGTGGCTGCCGGTCATCACTGGCGGCAGGTCGGGGTTAAGCCCCGGTCGGCGGGCAAAGATATTGCCCACGGCATCGACGCTGACGGTGCAACCGGCGTCTTCGCACCAGCGCACAAAAATGTCCCGTGCCTGACGATCGAGGTCGGTCAGGGCCAGGCGGCACACGCCGCCTTTGACCGTGGCGCCCAGTTTGGCCAGTTCCATCAGTGACGCCCACAGGCGTTCACCGTTGATCGACTGGGTGGCTTGCTGCTGAAGGGGATGTGCTGCGTTCATATTGTTATTCCTCAGGCAGTTTTTATTGGGTCAGAGCGTGCTTTTGGCAGCCGCTGTTTGCGGGCTGCTCAGGCGGCACAAGCCGTAGTAAATTGCGGCACCGAGCAGCGACCCGGTGAACCAGCCGTAGTCATAAAACCAGCTGAAAGCGCTGCTGCCCAACGACATCAAGGTCAAGACCACCGGCACGCCGAAGGCGATAAAACCGTTCCAGTTCCAGGCCGGGTACACACCGTCGCGGTAGAGTCCGGCGAGATCGAGTTTTTGCTGACGGATAATGAAATAGTCGACCACCATGATCCCGGCAATCGGCCCCAGCAGGCTGGAGTAACCCAGCAACCAGTTGGAATACACGGTTTCGAGGCTGACATCCGAGACTAGCAAACCGAGTTTTTTCAGCAACTCATGGGCCATCAGCAGCAACCCCACCAGCCCGGTCAAGATCACCGCCGTGGTGCGGTTGATCAGCTTGGGCGCAATGTTCTGGAAGTCATTGGTTGGGGAAACGATGTTGGCGGCGGTGTTGGTCGACAAGGTGGCGATGATGATCAACGCCATGGCCAGCGCGACCCAGCCAGGGCTCTGGATATGGCCGATCAGGCTGACGGGGTCAGAGACGGTCACGCCCACCAGTTTTTGCGAGGCGGCGGTCATGATCACGCCCAGGGCAGCGAACAGGAACATGGTCAATGGCAGGCCAAATATCTGCCCCAGGATCTGGTCTTTCTGGCTTTTGGCGTAGCGGCTGAAGTCGGGAATATTCAGGGACAAAGTGGCCCAAAAACCCACCATCGCCGTCAACCCGGCAAAGAAGTAGCCATACACGCTGGCCCCTTCAGGGCGTTTCGGCGGTTGGGCCAGCAGTTCGGTCATCGACACATTCGGCAAGGCCCACACCAGCAAGCCCAGCCCTACCAGCACCAACAGCGGCGCAGAGAGGGTTTCGAGCCATTTGATCGATTCGGCGCCGCGCAGTACTACCCACAGGTTGAGCGCCCAGAACAGCATGAAACCGATGACTTCACCGATGCCCCCCAGGCTTTTCCAGCCCTCAAACACCGACCCCAGAAACAGGTGAATAGCCAGGCCGCCGAACAGGGTCTGGATCCCGAACCAGCCACAGGCCACCAGTGCCCGGATCAGGCACGGGACGTTGGAGCCGAGGATGCCGAACGAGGAACGCAACAGCACCGGAAAGGGAATCCCGTATTTGGTGCCTGCGAAGGCGTTGAGCGTCAACGGAATCAGCACCACGATATTGGCCAGCAAGATCGCCAGCAGCGCCTCACCGACGGACAGCCCGAAGTAAGCAGTCAATACGCCGCCCAGGGTGTAAGTCGGCACACAAATCGACATGCCCACCCACAGCGCGGTGATGTGCCATTTGTTCCAGGTGCGTTCATGCACGCGGGTGGGAGCTATGTCGTGGTTGTACCGGGGGCTATCGAGAACTTCAGGCCCGGCTTCCAATTCGTACAAACCATTGCGTTCGGTGACTTGGGATCTGCTCGGTTGCATGCTCATTCACTCTCTTTTTATGGTGATTAACCCTGCGCACGGACGCAGAGCGATTCTCTGTGCAATCACCTGCGAACCTTGACGGTGAGGCAATGGCAGCGACAATCAAAAACTGTGCCGTGTTAATTATTGTGTTCACGGACAGTTGTGTTCACACCTTACAACTCGCTGGTTTATAAGCACTTTTAAACCGCACACAACACGCCGATAAACCCTTATCAAGAATAGTTTGCATTGCCGGATAGAACTAAACGAAACATATCGGTGCACGCTTATTTATTTTTGTTTGGCTCTGGCTGTTCTCCTAAGACTTCAAGCGCCTGATTTAGCATAAGAAACTTCACCCATATTTAATTCCTGTCAAGTGCGCCGAAATGGTGAAAGCCTGCACCAATTTGGTGATTTTAAGATTAAATCTATATAAATCATTAAGTTAAGTAACATATACCTACTTGAAAATAATATTTGCTCATTCCTTAACAACCCACTAGATTTTATTCCTGTCACCAGTGACAGGAATAAAAACCTGTACTACGGTCGTAATAACAACATTAGAACCGGCCCCAGCCGGTCTGCCTGCGAGGAACTTGGTATGTCGCTGTTAATCCGTGGCGCTACGCTTGTGACCCATGATGAAAGTTACCGTGCTGATGTTTATTGCTCAGACGGTCTAATCCGCGCAATTGGCACTGATCTTGAAGTTCCGCCCAGTTGTGAAGTGCTGGATGGCAGTGGCCAATATTTATTGCCCGGCGGTATCGATCCCCACACGCATATGCAATTACCGTTTATGGGCACTGTTGCCAGTGAAGACTTTTTCAGTGGTACGGCAGCAGGTCTGGCAGGCGGGACAACGTCGATTATTGACTTTGTCATTCCCAACCCTCAGCAGTCGTTGCTGGAGGCTTTTCATCAGTGGCGCGGCTGGGCTGAGAAGTCTGCGTCGGACTACGGTTTCCATGTTGCCATCACGTGGTGGAGCGAACAGGTCCGCGAAGAAATGGCCGAGCTGGTGAGCCACCACGGCATCAACAGTTTCAAACATTTCATGGCCTACAAAAACGCGATCATGGCCGCCGATGACACTTTGGTCGCAAGCTTTGAACGCTGCCTGGAACTGGGCGCGGTGCCCACCGTGCACGCGGAAAACGGCGAGCTGGTGTATCACTTGCAACGCAAGCTGCTGGCACAGGGCATCACCGGCCCGGAAGCCCACCCGCTGTCGCGGCCTTCGCAAGTTGAGGGCGAAGCCGCCAGCCGGGCCATTCGCATCGCGCAAACCATTGGCACGCCGTTGTACCTGGTGCACGTCTCGACCCGTGAAGCGCTGGACGAAATCACTTATGCCCGCAGCCAGGGCCAGCCGGTGTACGGCGAAGTGCTGGCCGGGCATTTGCTGCTCGATGACAGCGTGTATCAAAACCCCGACTGGCAAACCGCCGCCGGCTATGTGATGAGCCCGCCCTTCCGCCCACAGGGCCACCAACAAGCGCTGTGGCACGGCCTGCAATCCGGCAATTTGCACACCACCGCCACTGACCATTGCTGTTTCTGCGCTGAGCAAAAGGCCGCCGGGCGTGACGACTTCAGCAAAATTCCTAACGGCACGGCGGGTATCGAAGACCGCATGGCCGTGCTGTGGGATGAAGGCGTAAACACCGGGCGCTTGTCGATGCAGGAGTTCGTGGCGCTGACCTCGACCAACACCGCGAAAATTTTCAACCTGTACCCGCGCAAAGGTGCAATCCGCGTCGGCGCCGATGCCGATCTGGTACTGTGGGACCCGCAGGGCACACGCACCATTTCCGCTAAAACCCACCACCAGCAGGTCGACTTCAACATATTCGAAGGCAAGACCGTGCGCGGGGTGCCCAGTCACACCATCAGCCAAGGCCGGGTGGTCTGGGCCGATGGCGATTTGCGGGCCGAACGCGGCGCCGGGCGTTATATCGAACGCCCGGCCTACCCCGCCGTGTTCGACCTGTTGAAAAAGCGCGCCGAGCATCACCAGCCCGTTGCTGTTAAGCGCTGAGTACACCACCACTGCCCGTCAGAGGCAGACGCTTCCCACAACCGTGAGGCAATTCCTGTGATCAAGTCCCTGAATCATCTACCGCACCCCCATGAAAATGCGCTGGTGCTGGCCAGTCACTTCACTGATCTGGCGCCACCGCTCAGCGCCCGTCAGGCTGAACTGGAAAGCTCGCGTTGCCTGTATTGCTACGACGCACCGTGTGTAAATGCGTGCCCCAGCGACATCGACATTCCGTCTTTTATTCGCAATATCCAGCAGGAAAACGTTCAAGGCGCTGCGCAGAAAATCCTTTCGGCCAACATTCTCGGCGGCAGTTGCGCCCGCGTATGCCCCACCGAAGTGCTGTGCCAGCAAGCGTGTGTGCGCAATAACGCGCAGGAATGTGCGCCGGTATTGATCGGCTTGTTGCAGCGCTATGCGATTGATAATGCGCAATTCAACGAGTACCCGTTCACCCGCGCCGCCTCAACCGGCAAGCGCATTGCCGTGGTCGGCGCGGGCCCGGCCGGGTTGGCCTGCGCCCATCGGCTGGCCCTGCACGGGCACGAGGTGGTGATTTTCGAAGCCCGGGAGAAATCCGGCGGTCTCAATGAATACGGCATCGCCAAATACAAGCTGGTGGACGATTTCGCTCAACGTGAAGTGGATTTTGTCTTGCAAATTGGTGGCATCGAAGTTCGCCACGGCCAGCGTTTGGGCGACAACCTGAGCCTGAGCGACTTGCACCAGCAATTTGATTCGGTCTTTCTGGCCATCGGCCTGGCCGCCAGTCGGCAGCTCGGTCTGGCCAATGAAGAGGCGCCCGGTGTATTGGCTGCCACTGACTACATTCGCGAGCTGCGTCAAAGCGACGACCTGACCCAACTGCCACTGGCCGAACGTTGCATCGTGCTCGGCGCGGGCAATACCGCCATCGACATGGCCGTGCAAATGGCTCGTCTGGGCGCCCGCGAGGTGAACCTGGTGTATCGCCGTGGTCAAGAAGACATGGGCGCAACCGGCCATGAGCAGGACATCGCCAAAGCCAATCAGGTGCGCCTGATGACCTGGGCCCAACCCGATGAGGTGTTGCTCGACGATCAAGGCCAGGTTCGCGGCATGCGCTTTGCCCGCACCCGCCTTGCAGACGGGCGCCTGGAGAAAACCGGCGAAACCTTTGAGCTGGCCGCCGATGCGGTGTTCAAGGCCATCGGCCAAACCTTTGACGAAGCCACCCTGAGTGACCCGCTGGCGCATTCACTCCAGCGCACAGGCGACCGGATTACCGTGGATGAGCACCTGCGCACCAGCATCCCCGGCGTGTATGCCGGTGGCGATTGCACCTCGCTGGGCCAGGACCTGACCGTGCAAGCGGTGCAACACGGCAAGCTGGCCGCGCAAGCCATTCATGCCCAACTCATGCTCACTCAGGAGGCTGCGTAAATGGCCGATCTTTCGATTAACTTCGCCGGTATCAAAGCCCCCAATCCCTTCTGGCTGGCCTCTGCGCCGCCGACCGACAAAGCCTATAACGTGGTCCGCGCCTATGAGGCAGGCTGGGGCGGCGTGGTCTGGAAAACCCTGGGCGAAGACCCGGCAGCGGTCAACGTCTCTTCACGCTACTCGGCGCATTTCGGGCCTAACCGTGAAGTCATGGGCATCAACAATATCGAGTTGATTACCGACCGCTCGCTGGAAATCAACCTGCGTGAAATCACTCAGGTCAAAAAGGACTGGCCGGACCGCGCACTGATTGTGTCGCTGATGGTGCCGTGTGAGGAGCAAGCCTGGAAGTACATCCTGCCGCTGGTTGAAGCCACGGGCGCCGATGGTATCGAGCTGAACTTTGGATGCCCCCACGGCATGCCGGAACGCGGCATGGGCGCGGCCGTTGGCCAGGTGCCCGAGTATGTGGAGATGGTCACGCGCTGGTGCAAGACGTACTGCTCGCTGCCGGTGATCGTCAAACTGACGCCCAACATCACCGATATCCGCCTCAGCGCCCGGGCCGCCCATCGCGGCGGTGCCGATGCGGTGTCGTTGATCAACACCATCAACTCGATCACCAGTGTCGACCTGGATCGCATGGTCGCCCTGCCTGTGGTGGGCAGCCAGAGCACTCACGGAGGTTACTGCGGCTCGGCGGTCAAGCCGATCGCACTGAACATGGTGGCCGAAATTGCCCGCGACCCTCAGACCCAAGGCTTGCCGATCTGCGGGATTGGCGGCATTGGCAGTTGGCGCGATGCAGCGGAATTTATCGCCCTGGGCTGTGGCGCCGTGCAAGTGTGCACCGCTGCCATGCTCCACGGGTTTCGGATTGTTGACGAAATGAAAGACGGTTTGTCGCGCTGGATGGACAGCCAAGGTTATTCGAGCCTGGAGGACTTTTCGGGTCGAGCCGTGGGCAATACCACCGATTGGAAATATCTGGATATAAATTACCAAGTCATCGCCAAGATCGATCAAGAGGCATGCATAGGCTGTGGTCGTTGCCACATCGCCTGCGAAGACACCTCGCACCAAGCCATTTCCAGCCAGAAACTGGCCGACGGTACGCATCGTTATGAAGTGATTGATGATGAATGCGTGGGGTGCAACCTGTGCCAGATCACCTGCCCGGTAGACGACTGTATCGAGATGGTGCCGCAAAACACCGGTAAGCCGTTCTTGGACTGGAACCACGACCCGCGTAATCCGTACCACGTGGCTACTTGAACCCCCTTGTGGGAGCGGGCTTGCTCGCGATCGTTTGCTCTTGATCGCAGCCTCGCTCCGCTCCTCAGCGACTACGGTCGGGGGAAGAATCCTTCACGGCTCCAGCCCGATACCGCGCAGGATGATGCTGGTGACACTGTGTATGGCGCGTTCGAACTGGATGTCACTCAAGGGCTGATGCTCGTTGATGATGTTCACCTGGTGATCGAAGTCTGCGTAATGCTGGGTTGAAGCCCAGATCATGAACAACACGCTGGACGGCTCTACCGGCAATATCCGTTTGTCTGCCACCCACTGGCGGATTTTGGCTTCTTTCATTTTTGCCCAATCATAGAGACTCGCATCCAGCGTGAGCCCCAACGTGGGCGCGCCATGGATGATTTCGTCTGCCCAGACTTTCGAGCCGTAGGGGCGCGTACGTGAGTGGGTCATCTTGGCGCGAATGTAACTGCTGAGGACCAGGCGCGGGTCATCATAGGTTTCAAAACACAGCGCATCTTGTTTCCACACTTCCAGCAAACCCAGCAAAACCGCGTTATACAGCTCGGTTTTGGTGCTGAAGTAGTAGTGCAAGTTGGAACGAGGCAGCTCAACTTCAGCGGCAATATCCGCCATGGCGGTGCCCGCAAAGCCTTTTTCGGCAAAGACCTTTTCGGCTCCGAGAAGGATTTTTTCGACATTGCTGCGACGAATTTCGATCTTGTGATTGCTCATTGCGTGCGGCCCTTGTCGTCACGATTCGTCGATATGTGTCCAGATAAAACTTGCGCCATCTGCCCGCTGCACGCAAGGGCTGAGCCTGGATTAAGGGGTCAGTCAGAGCACACAGCAACGCGCAAGCTCGCCTGTCGGTCCACCCTCTGAAATGTGTTCAGACTGTTATTTTTGACAGGTTCCAAACACCGCAGAACGGTTTATAAATAAGCCCACAGCAAGGAAAAGTCCTACGGGATTTTCCTCTCGATAAGAGAGGAACTTCCTACAACCCACTTACGTTTTTTGATCTATGGGAGCGTCTTGCCATGCATCAGCCTCAATCAGCGACCAGTGGACAATCAACATACCTCCAGCCCGACGCCCAGACCAAAGAAAACGCTCTGAGCGCTATCAAACTCACCCCCAAAGAAAAGGAAGTGCTCGCGTGGGGGGCTCAGGGCAAAACCTCCTGGGAGATTGCGCTGATCCTCAAATGCACGGAGTCGGGGGTCAACTTTCATTTCGGCAATATTCGTCTTAAGTTCGGCGTTTCGAGCCGTAGCGCTGCGTTGATCAAAGCAACGGCCCTGGGGCTTGTCACACCTTTCTAAACGCTGAACAACTTGCATGTCCAGATTGCCGGCGACACGCGCTTAATGTGCGTGTAATCAGGGCATCGTATTGCTGTAATCCTGCTCTCGCCTGGACCGGTAGCGCCGGGCACGCTTAAAAAAAACAGGTGGCGACATTCGCGTAGTGCCCGTTGGGCACTACGCTTGAACCATGGCTGACAGGTAGTCGATCAAGGCGAAGGCGGCAGCTCTATCACGTCGGTTTCAATGCCTTCGAGCTTGGGTTTGAGCTTGATCTGTTCTTGCACTTCCCGGGCTTGAGCCTCGGTCGCATAAGGGCCGATCAAGAAATGTTGCACACCGTCTTTTTCGAGAATGTAGGGAACAAAGCCATTATCCAGCAGCCTGCCAGTGGTATCCGTAATCGTCGCTCTCTGCCCTTCAGTGAGCTCCAGCGCCCAGTGAGCAACAGGCACCTGGACCACCGTAGAGTGAGAAGCCGCTTTAGCCTGCTCGATTTTATCGTTAGACTCCTGACCGCAAGCCGTCAAGGCCAATATTGCTGTCATCACGATGACTTTACGCACTGCGTTTCCCCTATCTGTATGAGTGGGTCGATTTTATCACTGGGGCAGTGGCCTTTGCTCTCCTTGAACAAATCAAATCCGCCCCTATTTAAGCTTCATAGGCATGAGCTTCCCTCGTTCGGGGAATTTTACCTCTGGCTATGACGTCTGTAATGAGCGGCGCATTTATATGCACTTAGCAGTATTCTGTAGCCATGACCGAAGCCGCACCGTCTCAGAGACGTGCCTTACAAAGCCATCAAGGAGAAAAAAATGCTGATACTCACCCGTAAAGTTGGTGAAAGCATAAACATCGGTGACGATATTACGATCACTATTTTAGGAGTCAGCGGGCAGCAGGTCAGAATCGGCATCAACGCGCCGAAAGACGTCGCAGTACACCGCGAAGAAATCTATCAACGCATCCAGGCAGGTCTGAATGCATCGGACAAAGGCAACCAGTCTTAATCCTCCGAGGTATCAGCCCTTGGAGTGAGTGTCAGGGCTGCCTAGCCAGCCCTCCACGATTGAAACCATCCCCGTTTTTTCCGCAATCATGCACCGTGATTGCTGGCAGTGATGCGCTGCTGACTTGACATATCCAGGTTTGCGACCACGCTCTATCCTCGCAGAAGACTCAAATTCTCTGAATCACTGCGGCCACGATGCCTATGCATCATGGCGACTGAGCGACTCCTTTTAATATCAGCCCCTCTGGGCTGGACCTGTATTGTCAAGGAATGAAAGACATGTCCGATCTAATCGTAGTGGGATTTTCAGACACCCAAACCGCCGACCGCGCGCTCACCGAGCTGGTGTCGTTGAGCAAAGAATATCTGGTTGAGCTCGAAGACTCGGTCATTGTTACGCGTAACGGTGAAGGCAAGCTCCACGTCAAACAAAGCGTCAACCTGACCGCTATTGGCGCCACCTCGGGCCTGGTCACTGGCGGGCTTTGGGGCGCACTGGTTGGCCTGCTGTTCCTCAACCCGCTGGCCGGTTTTGCCATTGGTGGCGCCTTGGGCGCTGGCGCCGGTGCACTGTCTGGCTCCTTGAGCGATTACGGGATCGACGACAAGTTCATCAAGAATCT
This sequence comes from Pseudomonas sp. FSL R10-1350, assembly GCF_009600525.1. Lineage (NCBI taxonomy): Bacteria > Pseudomonadati > Pseudomonadota > Gammaproteobacteria > Pseudomonadales > Pseudomonadaceae > Pseudomonas > Pseudomonas sp. FSL R10-1350. The sequence goes on along the minus strand of NZ_WIVR01000054.1, from coordinate 26,630 downwards.
GGGCGAAACCATTCCGAACAACTCTTCGGCGCTGTTTGTGCTGTTGCGCAAATACCAACCGGAGAGAGTGCTGGAAGAACTGCAAACAGCAGGCTTCGAGGGCAAGGTTCTGCGCACTTCGCTGTCCCCTGAGCAAGAGAAAAAACTTCAGGAAGCCCTGTCCCATCATGTGCAGGCCCAACCGGCTGCTTGACCGTTAAAAACGGCACCACCGTATTGACGATTCGACTGCCCATGCCGGGCAGTCGAAACCCTGGATCTGCGCATCCATGCCTGTAAATCCCCGCTTAAAACCGTGCCCTGGCCCGACCGTTGACCGCCCCCTTGCAGACACCGCAATTGCTCAGAGACCCGGGCTAAAGTTAGCCGATCGATAGCTGGTCTTCTGCGTGCGCGGTGTTACTGTAGCCAACGCGACCCGCGTAAGGTGGATCGCTCTGCGACATGCCTGCACAGAGGCACTATGCTTTAATCGAATGAATCCAAAGACGTAAGAGTTGGGACCTCTCGCTCGGCCAATGCGAAGTGCTGATATGAACTCATAAAGCTGCGCCACGCCATTTTTGATCCCGCTCACAGGAAGCCCACAATGGTTCAAAGACAAGTCATCAATGCTTCGGTCAGCCCGAAAGGCAGCCTGGAGACGCTCTCGCAACGTGAAGTGCAACAACTGAGCGAAGTCGGCTCAGGCAGCAGTTACACACTGTTCCGCCAATGCGTACTGGCTATCCTCAACACCGGTGCTCACGTCGACAACGCCAAAACCATTCTTGAAGCCTATAAGGATTTCGAAGTCCGGATTCACCAGCAAGACCGTGGTGTTCGCCTTGAACTGCTGAATGCACCGGCCGATGCCTTTGTCGACGGCGAAATGATCGCCAGTACCCGAGAGATGCTGTTCAGTGCCCTGCGCGACATTGTCTACACCGAAAGCGGTCTTGAAAGTACACGCGTTGACCTGAGTTCTTCTGCCGGCATCACCGACTACGTCTTCCATTTTCTGCGCAACGCCCGCACCCTGCGCCCAGGCGTAGACCCCAAGATCGTGGTGTGCTGGGGTGGCCACTCGATCAACACCGAAGAGTACAAATACACCAAAAAAGTCGGCCATGAACTGGGCTTGCGCAGTCTGGACATCTGCACCGGCTGTGGCCCCGGCGTGATGAAAGGCCCGATGAAGGGCGCCACCATTTCACACGCCAAGCAACGCCTGGTGGGGGGGCGTTACCTGGGCCTGACAGAGCCAGGCATCATCGCCGCCGAAGCCCCTAACCCAATCGTTAACGAACTGGTGATTCTGCCCGACATCGAAAAACGCCTCGAAGCGTTTGTGCGTGTAGGGCACGGCATCATCATCTTCCCCGGCGGTGCGGGCACGGCTGAAGAGTTTTTGTACCTGCTAGGGATTCTGATGCACCCGGACAACAAGGACGTGCCCTTCCCGGTCATTCTGACCGGCCCCAAAGAAGCCGAACCTTACCTGCAACAGTTGCACGAATTTGTCGGCGCTACCCTGGGCGAGGCGGCACAAAACCACTACCAGATCATCATCGACAACCCGCCTGAAGTGGCCCGCCAAATGACCGCGGGGCTTAAAGAGGTGAAGCAGTTCCGCCGCGAGCGCAATGATGCATTTCACTTCAACTGGTTGCTGAAAATCGATGAAGGGTTCCAGCGCCCATTCGACCCGACCCATGCCAAAATGGCCAACCTGCAATTGCGCAGCGGCCTGCCACCCCATGAGCTGGCCATCAATCTGCGCCAGGCTTTCTCCGGAATCGTGGCCGGCAACGTCAAAGAAAAAGGCATTCACCTGATCGAAAAGCACGGCCCGTACGAGATTCACGGTGACGCTGCGATCATGAAGCCGCTGGACAAACTGCTGCATGCCTTCGTTAAACAACACCGCATGAAGCTGCCAGGCGGCGCTGCTTACGTGCCCTGCTATCGCGTCGTCAGTTAAGGCGCCACCCTTGGCCTGTTGAGGTTTCATGGCGTCAGCTGTGAAAACTCAACAGACCCTTGAGTCCGTCGAGCAGCAAGTGCTGCATCACGGGTGCACCGCCAACAAATGCAGCGCCTCGCGGTAAACCGCCAAGCGCTCGGCATGCCCATTCAGACCACCATTGACCGCCTTGGTGACCGATGCAAAATCATCGCCATCAGCCCACTTATTAATACCGCGTGCCTGCCAATACCAACCCGCACTCGCCACCGCCCATTGCCCATTGCCCATTGCCCATTGCCCATTGCCCATTGCCAGTCTTCCAGCAAGTGGGGCGTCGCGAGCAAGCGCTCATCTGCAAACAGCGCAAGGCTACAGGCGCGATAGTTGCTCTTGCCGGTGACTTGAATCAAACCCCGACCGCGATAGAGCCAGCCCTCCCCCGACGTCTCGGAGGCATTGCCCAAGCGATCACTGTAAACCCGATTGGCAATAGCCTCAGGCTTGCGATGCAACAATTGCGCATCGCTATTGGGCATACGCCGCAAGCGGCTACCGTCCTTGACCATCACGTATTTACCCGCAGAGTCCTTCAAGGCAAAACGCGTGCCCCAGGTCATGGCCAAACCATCTGCGCTGTAATTTAGGTTCTCGACAAGCACCGTGAAACCGGCACTTTCGTGCCCCACTTGGGATAGAAAAGCGGCTATCCGCTGCGGGGTATTAATCTGGCATCGTTCAATTACGCCATGCATCAGCGGTAAATAGCTATCAACGTGCCGTGCACTCTTGGGGAATAACTTCAACATTATTTCTCGGTTCAACATCACACTTCACTCTTAATTATTGATAAATAAAAAGTGAAGCACTTTGCGCGTAATAAAACCGCCATTTATCACTCAAGTCGAACTTACCCACCTACATCACAGAATAAACTGACATATGCCGTTCAAACCCAGCACTCAGATGCCCCATCACTGCTCATGACTCTCGGCAAGTAAACGCTGAATAAATTGTTCCTGCTGTTGATACATACCTTCGCCAAAATGCGTGGCCCGCACTTGGCCTTTAGCATCAACAAAATAGTGGGCAGGCCAATACTGGTTATCAAAGGCGCGCCAGATTACGCTGTTATTGTCGATTGCAACCGGGTATTCAATACCCAACTTCTCCACCTGCTGGCGTACGTTTTCGACCACTCGCTCTTCTTCATACTCAGGCGTATGCACGCCAATCACCACCAGCCCTTCTTTGGCGTACTTTTTTGCCCATGCGTTGACATAAGGCAGACTGCGCTGACAGTTAATACAACCATAGGTCCAGAAATCCACCAGCACCACTTTGCCGCGCAACGACTCGCGTGTCAGCGGCGGTGAGTTAAGCCATTCAACGGCGCCGGACAACGCCGGCATCGGCACACCGTCTTCTTGGGCCGCGAACGCACCTCCACTCGCGGCCATCGCACTCAACAACGCCAGCCAGCGCGCAGCCCGGCCAACACCTGCAAACTTGCCAGCCATGGACTAGCCGCCCTCGTTGCAGTTTTGCGAAACTTTCAGGTAGTTGAGTTGCTGGGTTTGCCCCTTGGAGTCAAGGTAGGTCATGTGCGATTTGACCACCTGGCAGTCGTAACCTGGGTCTTCAGTGATGGCCAGCACCTTCTTCACATCCAGATGCGTGCCGTAGGTGTAGTTTTGCGCAACGGGCATTTCTTGAGCCTGGGCACCCAGGGCAAACAGGCTTAACGCGGCAAACACACCGGCAGCACAGGTAGCTTTAATGTTCATGATCAGTTCCTCACAGTCTTGGTTAAGAGTCATCGAGGCTTGGTATCTCGATGGGTCCTATTCAAAGCCCGTGAGGTATCGCGAATGTGTCGAGAATCGGCCTCGATGACTCTTTGCGTATCTGGAGGGCGTGCAGATACACAGCGATACATTCCAGGCCAAGGCCGGGTGTGAGCGGCCTGAAGATTTTTGCCTCAGGATGTATCTGTAAAACCTCAGATACACTGAAATACAAAGGCCTGCAGGCAAGAGCGCGGTCTCTGGCTATGATGCGCCTCACCAACCACCCGCGAGAGATTAAAGCCATGGAGCATGTCGATCACATCCTGATCGTTGACGATGATCGTGAGATTCGCGAACTGGTGGGCAATTACCTGAAAAAGAATGGTCTGCGCACCACCGTGGTTGCCGACGGCAGGCAAATGCGCAGCTTTCTGGAAAGCACACCTGTCGACTTGATTGTGCTGGACATCATGATGCCCGGTGATGATGGCTTGTTGTTGTGCCGCGAACTGCGCGCCGGCAAGCACAAGGCCACGCCGGTATTAATGCTGACGGCGCGCAGTGACGAAACCGACCGCATTATCGGCCTCGAAATGGGCGCTGACGACTACCTGGTCAAACCCTTCGCGGCCCGTGAACTGCTTGCTCGGATCAACGCCGTTTTGAGGCGTACGCGCATGTTGCCACCCAACTTGCAGGTCACCGACAGTGGCAGCTTGTTGGCTTTTGGTCGTTGGCGGCTGGACACCAGCGCCCGCCATTTACTGGATGAGGACGACACCATGGTCGCCCTCAGTGGCGCCGAATACCGCCTGCTGCGGGTGTTTCTTGACCATCCTCAGCGGGTCCTCAGCCGCGATCAATTGCTCAACCTGACACAGGGCCGTGATGCCGACTTGTTTGATCGATCCATCGACCTGCTGGTCAGTCGTTTGCGTCAACGCTTGCTCGATGATGCCCGCGAACCGGCCTGTATCAAAACCGTGCGCAGCGAAGGCTATGTGTTCTCACTCCCCGTGAAAATTCTCGGTGCATCACTATGAAATGGCTGCGCTGGCCCAAAACCCTGGCGTCGCAATTGTCGCTGATCTTTCTGGTAAGTCTGCTGCTGGCTAATGGTCTGTCGTTCAGCGTGCAGTTCTATGAGCGCTATTTGAGCGCCCGTTCGACCATGCTCAACAACATGGAAAACGACATTTCAACGTCCGTTGCCATCCTGGACCGCCTGCCCGCCGAAGAGCGTCAGGCCTGGCTATCGCGCCTGAATCGGGAGCATTACCAGTACCTGCTGACCAAAGGTGACAGCGGTGTGCCCATGGACACTGCAGACCCGCCCATGTCGGCCTCCTCGATCAAAGACACGCTGGGCCAACATTACGCCCTGACCTTTGCCGACATCCCCGGCGTGCGCCCGCACTATCAGGTGTTTTTGCAACTGGCTGACGGCAACCCCGTGACCATTGACGTGCGCCCGGCCGACATTCCCGTGGCCCTGTGGCTACCGGTAGTTTTGGTGCTGCAACTGGCGCTGCTGCTGGGCTGCACCTGGATGGCGGTGAGGCTGGCGATACGCCCGCTCAGCCGGCTGTCGCGGGCGGTAGAAAGCCTGGACCCGAATGCCCGCATCCAGCATCTGGACGAAAGCGGCCCGACCGAGGTCGCCCATGCCGCCGTGGCCTTTAATGCCATGCAGCAGCGCATCGCAGACTATCTCAAAGAGCGCATGCAGATTCTCGCGGCCATTTCCCACGATTTGCAGACCCCCATTACTCGCATGAAACTGCGCGCCGAGTTTATGGACGACTCGATCGAGCGCGACAAACTGCTGAGTGATCTGGGGGAAATGGAACATCTGGTCCGCGAGGGTGTGGCCTACGCCCGCAGCGTGCACGGCTCAACCGAGGCCAACTGCAAACTCGACCTGGATGCCTTTGTCGACAGCATCGTGTTCGACTATCAAGACGTGGGCAAGGCGGTTAACAGCAGTGGCAGCTATGGCTCCCCCATCGAAACCCGCCCCCACGCCCTGCGCCGGGTACTGATCAACTTGCTGGACAATGCCTTGAAGTTTTCTGGAGCGGCCGAGTTGGTCGTCAGCGCTGAAGCCAACGGCAACGTATCAATCAAAGTGCTTGATCGCGGGCCGGGTATTTCAGCTGAAGAACTGCGCGAAGTGTTGAAGCCGTTCTACCGGGTTGAGAGCTCACGCAATCGCGACACGGGCGGCACCGGGCTCGGGCTGGCGATAGCCCAGCAACTGGCAATTGCCTTAGGGGGCTCGCTTGGCCTGAGTAACCGCGAAGGGGGCGGACTGTGCGCAGAACTCTTGCTGCCTAAAAGCTCATACTAGAAAAAGCTGTATCTGCCTGAGAAACAACCAAGATGATTCTTACGTTAAAAAACGAACTAACGGCATCAATGAAAAGACGATGACACCGACAACACCTCAGTTAAGGCTCTAATCTTCAGCTATTCACCCAATGAGAAGGATCTCAAAAATGAATAGCAAATTCAGCGACACACTGATAGTTAACCTGCGCGTAATTAACAACACAGCGCATGAACTAAAAAGAATAGAAGGTACCCACAGCGGCAGAGAGGGAGGCTTCCCTCCTGAGTTTTCCGCCCACAGCAGGAATGTTTTCCAGTTTCATGCAGCCCCCCACTTCAAGGGCGACATATTGATTGAATACGGTGTTAAGAAGCCCATTTTTGAAGCCCGGTTCGCCTACAGCATTGGCAAAGAAATACTGCAGTTTGAAACCAGCTTCTTATACGCCTATGAAAAGTCGTATCTTCATCAGTCACCAAGAGTTAATTACTTCTGGACTCATAGCGTCATCGGCCCAGGAGATTGCAATTCCCGGTTAAGACAGCACTCAGACGTCTACCCCTATAACTACGCGGTCGATTTTACGATCGAATAAACGCATTCAACCTGCGGGCGTCGTCGAAGTGTGATTGGCAGAGCGGGCAACACAGGTATGCCCGCATCTGAGTGGAAACATCTGATCAACCCGGCGGAATGGTCGCCAAAATACCGATACCGATGGTCAGTATTAAAAAACCGCCTAAAAACCACGCCATCTTACCCATCACATTTCCCCGTCAAACCTACGTAATAAAACAGGTGCAGCACATCGGGCGGCAAAAAGGTGAGTATTGCTTGGCTCTCACGCTCTTGCCTGTCTCGAGAGGTTGATGGGAATTGTGCGCTTTGATCTGCACTCATAACAGACGCAGATATGGCGAAAAAATACGTATCAGTTGCCAGGCAATACAAAATGGTCGTGCGACACGCTGCGCTGATAATCCGCGACCACACGCTGACACAAATTGACCACAGCTTCGTTCAATTCCAGCCCTGCTCCGACGCGCCAACAGGCAAACACCGCAAACCCTGGTGGAGCCTCCATGGGCAACGCAACCAAGGCTTGGCTGTGCAGTTCACGGCTGACCAGTACCGGTGGCAGCGCGCCTATGCCAAAGCCGTCAGCCACCAGTTTGATGATCGCCGCCACTGAGTTGATGCAACTGACCCTGGGCGTCGCAATGCCTTGCTGGTGCAGGAAATTAAGCATGTCTTGATGTGGCCGCGATAACCGCGAAAAGGTCAGCAAGCGTTCCTGACAGAGGTCTGCAAGGCTTGCATAGCGGCGATCAAGCGGGCTGCCCTTGGACACGACCCAGCTCAGCGGGTAGCTGGCCAGTTGTACATTGCGCACCCCGTCGGCACGCACCAGATCAGTTTGAAAAATAAGGTCCAGATACCCCTTGAGCAGTTGCTCGTTGAGATTCAGCGCCGTATCCGCCGTCAACTCGACTTCAACCTGAGGGTAATCGCGGCTTATGGTACTGATCAGATCGCTGAGCCAACTGTGGATCACCGTGTCCATGACCCCGATGCGCAAGCGCCCGGCGAAGCTGTCTGTCTGGCCGAGCGATTGCAACAAACGCTGCTGGGTCGCGAGCATCTGTTCGGCATAGCCCAACACCTTCTGACCTTCGCGCGTGAGGCTCACTCCACGCGAATCACGCTGAAACAACTGCACCCCAAGCTCGTTTTCAAGCACTGAAATGCGACTGGAAACCGCCGCCTGGGTGGTTGAAAGCTTCTCTGCGGTCAGGCGAAAACTGCCAAGCCGTGCGACCCAAACGAAGGTCTGCAGAAATCGAATATTCATAACGCCGTGCTCGCCCGATCCAAACCTGGGCACCACTCTAAACCTTTGGCTTGGAGAGCGGTATTTGCACAATGCCAAAGCCTGCCAAATGCCCTGTAGTCGCTGCCGAAGAATGAGGCTGCGATGGGTGGCAGCGATCCCGGACGGCGGTCCTGCGGCCCGCATCGCAGCCTCGTACCTCGTCAGCGGCTACAGGGAATTTGAATCGTGCGAAAAAACTGTAGGAGCGAGCTTGTCTCGCGATTCTTTGATCTTCACCTGTCAGAAGTGGAACGAAACGCCGGTAGTGACGTTGAACGGGTCGCCCGGATAGAAGTTGGCCGAGTCCTGACCCTTGGCGTCATACGCGGTGTTGGTCGCCGTAGCGTAGCGCTGGTTGGTCAGGTTGCGGGCATCCACAAACACTTCCCATTTTTTGCTCGGGGCTTCGTAACCGACTTTAGCTCCCCAGAGGGTGTAGGACGGCGCACTCAGGGTGTTGGCAAAGTCGACGTAATAACTGGAAGCCGCACGCGCATTGAGTTGTGCGTAGAAACCACCCGCTTGCCGATATTGCAGCTCGGCCTGGTAAACCTGACGCGGCAGCCCCGGCAACTGGTTGTCGCCAAACGTTGAGTCGTGGCGGTAGTAAAAGTCGTTCAGGGTGTAAGCCTGACGCAACGACACCGTGTCGCCATTTTTGCCTTCCCAGAGCAATGCGTTGAGCCCCGCCTCTATCCCCTGGTGAATGGTCGGGCTGCCGTTGGAGGTGGCCACCAATTGGTCCTGAGTCGCCGTGGCCTGACGCACGACCACCGAGAGCAATTCCTTTTGCACCCATGAACGGTACACGGTCAGGCTGCCGTCAAAGATGCCATGACCGCCGCGAATCCCGAACTCCACGGTGTTGGCCTTTTGCGGGCGGACATCGCGAATGTAGGGGGTCCCGGTGCTACCCAGTTGCCAGGTAACGGGGGGATCGACCGAACGGCTGACGTTGCCGAACAGCTCGAATTCCGGTGTCAGTTGATAGCGCAAGCCTAGACGCGGGGCCAGATCGGTTTCGGTGTATTCAACGCCGTTGGGGAAGGCACTGGTATTAACGCCGGTGGTGTATTTAATGTCGGCCTTGCGTTTGATATTGATCAGCGAGAGCCCGCTGGACAGCCAGGTTTTGTCGCCCAACTGCAACTCGTTCCCCAACGAGAACACCGTATCGCGAGAGCCGGTGTAATCGGTTTTCTGTAGCGTTGCACCGGTAACCCGACTGTGGGACTTCACGTCCGCCAGGTAAGACTGGGTATTGCTGAACGTCACGCTACTGTCGCTGGGCAAGCCCAGGAACGTGTCGCCCGTGCGCAGATAGCGCAGGGTCAGGTTGATATCTTTGGAGCGCCAGTCTTGGGGGGACGGGCTGTAGCGCCAGCCGTTCAACAGCGGATAGTCGTTGTAGCCCAGGCCCACTTCCAGCTTGGCGTTATCGTCAAAGGTGTAGGTGGTCTTGCTGCCCAACAGGGTCGAGCCGTCTTTCTTGCGACCAATCGGCACGGCGTTGCTGGTCGGGTCATGCTTGAGCTGATACTTGGTCAGCGTGTTGCCCTGGGTCAGGGTCTCTTCGCGATAACGCACAAAGAATCGCGTTTCCAGCTTTGGGTTGAACACGTAGCCAAAATTGGCGACCAGGCCTTGGCCTTTGTTGGACGTGTCGTCCTGATAACCATCGCGCTGGTTGTGCAGAACACTGACGTAGTAATCAGCATCACCCACGACCCCACCGGTGCTTAATTGCTCCTTTTGATAGCCGTAACTGCCCGCCTCAAAACGCGCGTAATTGCCTGGATCAGTGCGCCCGGTTTTACTCACAAAGTTGATGGCACCGCCCAGCGACAAGGCGGAGTAAAGGTAAGCGTTAGCGCCGTACAGCACGTCAGTGTGGTCCACCGCTTGCATGTCCAGCATGTCTTCCTGAGTACCGCCCGGCCCGGTCAGCGGCAGGCCGTCAAAGAGGAATTTGATGCCCAGCACATAGCCTTGATAGAAGGTATTGAGCCCCGAGCCACGAATGGAAATTTTGTTGGCGCTAGACCCACTGGTGGCCTGGGCGAACACACCGGGTTGCAAGGCCAGAACGTCTTCGGCATTGGCTGCGCGACCGCGCTCGATGTCCCGGTTGTCCACCACGGCGGTGTTGCCCGCCACTTTCTTCAGTTCTTTTTGCGCTTTCTGCGCCTCGCTGGCCTCGGCGCCGGTCACCACCACCGTGGCTAACGTAGGATCTTTGTCCTCGGCAGCCACCGCTGTGGCCTGAACCAGCATCAGGAGAATTCCCATGCTGGAAGCTGTCGCCAGTGCACTACGTCGTAATACTCGCCTTTCTGACGCACTGTTCATTATTAATGCTCCTGCCTGTTAGTGAGTGGAGCATCTATTCGTATAGTCTCGCTCTCACACGGACTTTTGCAGAGTTCGTGCCAGCCCAAAAACAGCGATTTCCGGCAATTAAAGAGCAACTTTCAGGTGTCAACCAAACAGTTTGTAAAGGGGCTGTTTGCATTTCAACAGTCGACCTGTTTTGAAATTTTCTTATAACAATTTGATCAGTGCATATGCATTTGCATCACGTGCCTTCTCTGCCGTGATGCCCGCGCCAGAGGGTTTTAGCCTGTCTACTGTTCAACACGTGTTGCTCCAGCAACAGTGCATGAACAATGCGCTGAATTAACCACACTGTTGTGTCTGACAATTAACAAAACACTCCCGATTTACGGCGCTTTTACTAGTTGGTATGGCTCTTGCTATTACTTTCCGCATGCCTGTTTGCTTCGGCAACTAAGTGCATTCAGTGGAGTGTATTGATCGCGAATACGACTTCGTTTTGCTAAAAGCCAGGAGTTATTAATGGCCAATGTCCAAACTGCCAGCGCGCTGGATGTGCTCTGGCGCCAGGGCCCCGGCGGCGAACTGCTTGATCTTGGGCGCACGTTTCGCGGCCCACTGTCATTGTCGCGCCTGCAGAGTACGCCCAAGCGCATCCTGAGCCGCCGTGAAGCAGTGCTGCTGGGGGTTTTCGCACTGGCACTGCACGGTGCGGTGATTTACTGGATCAGTCAGAACCCGACGCCGGTATTGCCGATCGTGCCGCCGGAAGTGCCGCCTATGACCATCGAGTTTTCTCAACCGGCACCGCCTGTGGTGGAACCGCCTCCGCCCGAGCCGGTTGTTCAGCCCGTGGTCGAGCCACCTCCGCCTGTAGAAGACGAACTGGCCGTAAAACCGCCACCGCCCAAGCCGATCCCAAAACCCAAGCCGATCCCAAAACCCAAGCCGGTGGTCAAGCCTGTGCCTAAACCCGTGGCCAAGCCTGTTGAACAACCGCCAGCGCCGCCGCAACCGGTTGCACCCCCTGCTCCACCCGCGCCGCCAGCCCCCGCGCCAATAACCCCGGCTTCTGCCAATGCCGGCTATTTGCACAACCCGGCGCCGGAATACCCGTCACTGGCCATGCGCCGTGGCTGGGAAGGCACTGTGCTGCTGCGGGTCCACGTGTTGGCCAGCGGTAAGCCTGGCGAAATCCAGATCCAGAAAAGCAGCGGTCGCGACCAACTCGACAACGCAGCCAAGGATGCGGTGAAGCGCTGGAGTTTTGTCCCGGCCAAACAAGGCAATGACCCGATTGACGGCTGGGTCAGCGTGCCGATTGATTTCAAAATCAAATAAGCCCGGACCTCAATTTTTACACCGCGAGCGTCCTGAAAAAGACGCTACGCCTTGACCGTTTTGATGACCTAATTTAGAGAGCCTGAACCATGAACCTTATCGCTTCCCCCTTTGAATCCATTGAACATGCGGTCATCTGGCTGCTGATTATTTTCTCGGTGGCCACCTGGGGCCTGTTCTTGCTTAAAGGCGTGCAGTTCAGCCGCCTGAAAAACCAGGACCGTCGCTTCCTCAAACAATTCTGGGCCGCCACCAGCCTCGACTCGGCCGCCGAGCTGGCCAGCACGGCGCCGGGTGCTGCTGCCCGTGTAGCCCAAGCCGGCTATGCCGCCATTCAAGTGACCGATGCGCCACAGGCCAATGACCTGGCGCACAACATCAACCATCAAGACCGCCTTGAGCGCTCGCTGCGCCAGCAAATTGTGCGTGAACGTCGCTCGCTGGAAACCGGCCTGGCGATCCTCGCCAGTATCGGCAGCACCTCGCCTTTTATCGGTCTGTTCGGCACCGTGTGGGGCATCATGTCAGCCTTGAAAGGCATCAGCGCCGCCGGCTCTGCCAGCCTTGAAACTGTGGCGGGCCCGATTGGTGCAGCGCTGGTTGCCACCGGCGTCGGGATCGCGGTCGCAGTCCCTGCGGTGCTGGTTTACAACTACTTCCTGCGTCGCCTGAAACTGACCGCTGCTGACCTTGACGACTTCGCCCACGACTTCTACAGCCTGGCCCAGAAGAGCGCCTTCCGTGTGCACCTGCACCCGGTGCTGAACAAGTCTGCCGCGCCCGCGCAAAAAGTGAAGGAGGCGTCCTGAGATGGCCTTTTCAACCCAAGACAACGACGAAGTACTCAGTGAAATCAACGTCACGCCGCTGGTCGACGTGATGCTGGTGCTGCTGGTGGTGTTTATCGTCACCGCGCCACTGCTGACCAACGCGATTCCGATCAATCTGCCCAAGACCGACTCGGTCGCCCCCGTGGAGCAAAAAGATCCGCTGGTGGTGAGCATCGACGATCAGGGCAAAGTGTTCATCAACAAGGATGAAGTTGAAGCGGGCCTGCTGGAGTTCAACCTGCAGGCGGCCAAGGCCAAAGACCCGGAAGTTCGCGTGCAGTTGCAAGCCGATAACGGTGTGAACTACGGCGAAGTGGCTCGCGCCATGGCCTCGATTGAGCGCGCCGGGATCACCAAGCTGTCGGTGATTACGGCCAAGTGAAATAACCCGCAGCCTTCTGGCAACCCCCTGACACGACGTCGGGGGGCGACATTCAAACGAGGTGAACACACGTGACTGTCACACAGCTAAATGCCAGGAAGGCACCGTTGGACATCGCTCGAGAGCTGGCAGTCGAGTTCGCCCTGACCGCCGTGGAGCGTGATGCCCAAGGCGGCACGCCCAAGCACGAACGTAATCTTTTGCGCGACAGCGGCCTGCTGGCCATGAGCATTCCGGGCCAGTTCGATGGCCTCAACGCCACTTGGTCTGAAACGTTTGAAGTGGTGCGCGAATTTGCCCGGGTGGACAGTTCTATTGCCCATGTTTTCGGCTTCCATCACCTGATGCTGGCCACTGTGCGGTTGTTCGCCAAACCCTCGCAATGGCAAACCTGGTTCAAGCTGACGGCGAACAAAAATTGGTTCTGGGGCAATACCCTCAACCCGCTGGACACTCGCACCGTGGTCAAGGAGCGTGAAGGCTGGCGTGAGTTCTCCGGCAAAAAAAGCTTTTGCTCCGGCGCCAACGACTCTGAAATGCTGATTGCCTCTGCGATTGACGAAAGCGCAGGCGGCAAGCTGCTGATAGCCGCCATCCCCAGCGCCCGCTCGGGCATTACCTTGCACAACGACTGGCACAACATGGGCCAGCGTCAGACCGACAGCGGCAGCGTGACGTTCCAGCGTGTGCGGGTTGAAGACTCGGACTTGCTGCTCGATCCCGGCCCGCTGAGCACGCCCTTTGCCTGCCTGCGGCCGCTGATAGCCCAACTGCATTTCGCCAATATTTTTCTCGGTATTGCCGAAGGCGCCTTTGAAGAAGCGCGCCGCTACACCCTGGAAGAAACCCGGCCCTGGTTTAAATCCAGCGCTACCCAAAATACCCAAGACCCGTACATTCTTGGCCATTACGGCGACTTTTGGGTCGCCCTGGAAAGCACCCGCTTGCTGGTCGAACGCGCCGGAGCCGCACTGGACGAGGCCTGGGCCAAAGGCCCGGCGCTCACCAGTGAAGAGCGTGGTGAAGTCGCCATCGCCATAGCTACCGCCAAAGTAGCTGCCAGCCGCAACGGCCTGGAGTTATGTAGCAAGGTCTTCGAGGTCACCGGAGCGCGCGCGACGCAAACCTCCGTGGCGCTCGACAGGCACTGGCGCAACCTGCGCACGCAGAGCCTGCACGACCCTCTGGACTACAAGCTTCAGGAACTGGGCGACTGGGCACTTAACGGCACGTCCCCCATCCCGACATTTTATTCATAGGGACCGACATGCAACTGCTAACCCTCCCCCCTTCCCCGGCCTTGGCCACCTCGATCCGGGCAACCGCGCAAGTCTTTGAAGACCCCAAGTCCAAAGCCTTGCTCCAGCACCTGCAACAAATCGCGCCCAGTGATGCGAGCGTGCTGATCATTGGTGAAACCGGCACCGGCAAAGAACTGATTGCGCGCCACATTCACAACCTCAGCGCACGCAAGCACCAGCCTTTTCTGGCCGTAAACTGCGGTGCGTTCTCAGAATCGCTGGTGGAATCTGAACTCTTCGGCCATGAGAAAGGCGCCTTTACCGGCGCGCTGGGCGCCAAGGCAGGCTGGTTCGAAGAAGCCAACGGCGGCACCCTGTTTCTCGATGAGATTGGTGATTTGCCAATGCCGATTCAGGTCAAGCTGCTGCGTGTTCTACAAGAGCGCGAAGTGGTCCGCCTGGGCTCGCGCAAAAGCATTCCCATCAACGTCCGTGTCCTGGCGGCCACCAACGTACAGCTGGAAAAAGCCATCAACGCCGGGCACTTTCGCGAAGACCTGTTCTATCGCCTGAACGTGGTCAACCTGGAACTCACCCCACTGCGCGAACGCCCCGGCGACATCCTCCCGCTGACCCGCTACTTCATCGACACCTACAGCCGTCGACTGGGTTATGGCGACGTCGTACTGAGCCCGGAGGCAGAGCAAAAACTCGCGCACTCCAACTGGCCGGGCAACATCCGCGAACTTGAAAACGTCATTCACCACACCCTGCTGATCTGCCGCGACGGTGTCATCCAGAGTGACGACTTGCGCATGTCCAACCTGCGCATCACCCGACCAGAAACCAGCAGCGTCAACAGCGACCAGAGCGCCGAAGAACTGCTGGAACATGCATTCCAGCGGCTGTTCGAGAGCCAGTCTGACAACCTCCACGAAAACGTCGAACGCAGCCTGCTGCGCGCGGCCTATCGTTTTTGCCACCACAACCAGGTCCACACCGCCAAACTGCTGGGGCTGAGCCGCAACGTCACCCGCACCCTGCTGATCAACCTCGGCGAATTAAAAGTCAACAAACGCAGCGCAACAGAACCCAAGCAAGATGAACGCGTGTTGCATTTATCGATTTGAATACTGCCTTGCGATAACAACAAAACCCTGTAGGAGCGAGCTTGCCTCACGATCTTTTAAATAGTCAAAAGATCGCGAGGCAAGCTCGTTCCTACAGAGTGGAGTATTTTCAAGCAGCATTAGGTGAACAACTTTTTAAAAGAGCATTATTTTGATTAACAAACCAAACCTGACGACTTCATCTCAAAGATTTCATCCAGCGTTCAAAAAATTCGCGCTGAACGAGTGGATCGTTAGTAACTCCCTCAGCATCATAATCAAAAATATTGACCAAATTCTCCCTGAAAGCTTGCTTCCCAAGGGTCAGCTCATACGCCAAAAGCCCTGATGACATTTGCGAAGAGGCTCTTGAAGGATGCACATTGACTTTCGCCCCCTTACAAAAGAACTCAATATTTGACAGCATGGCTCTTAATTTTATAAAGCTCGAAAATAAGTTTTCTGCACAACAAGAATACACAGCCCCATTTACAGCCAAATCAATGCAGGACGACTCAACGTCATATGACAGCTTTGCTTTTACTAATAGGCCGTCATTTCTCACACTAACTTCTCGATCATTCACTTTTATTCCCTCGCGAGATTTTCAATAGAGCAGCGACATGTAAGCCGTTACTTCACCAGTCCCCTATTACTCAACCTCGAGGAGTTGAACATCAATAACCGCAGCGCAACAGAACCCAAGCCAAATAAATGCGTGCTACATTTGTCGATTTGAAAACTGCCTTGCGGTGGCAAAAAAATCCTGTAGGAGCGAGCTTGCCTCGCGATCTTTAGATCGTTTAAAAGATCGCGAGGCAAGCTCGCTCCTACAGAGGGGTATATACACTTTTTTGTGCGACATCGAAAACGATTAAAAAAATTACTAGCAACAACGACCCCTTATAATAGTTTATTCCAACCCTATAACCAGATACACCACTATGACCCATAAAACTTTAGATCCTCACAAATAAACCCTTGTGCCTTAGCAATTTCAAGAGCCAAATCACCTATAGTTTTAGCAAAAAAATAGCCTCGGGAACATCCCATTGGAAGTCCTTTACTACACAAACTTGAAAAGTTCCTTCCGGATCAAAAGAGGGATACCAACCCACATCCAGCAAAATATTCTCAGGATATTCAACCTGCAACATATCCTCTTTCAATGAATCCCAAGCCAAAGCTGCAGTACCCTCAGTTACGCTTGAGAGCTCATCATATAAAACCCGCCGTACCTTAAAGTACCGCACAATCATTTATTCACGCTCTGAAATTTGACGCCTACATACTACTCCATAACTTAACTCTATCTAAATCTATTGACTAAACTTTCTTCACTAGCAATACGCCCACACTATTACTGCCACTTTCCTATCTAGCCTTAAAAACACTTTATCTAATCTTCAACTCTCGCATTAAAGTATACTGACGGCCCGCATAGAGACACATGCCTTGTTGAAAAAAAAATGAGCGAATCCTTATTTGACATGCGCACCCTATACTCCCCTGCCAGCATAGCTATATCAACGTTCAATTTTTCATTTGTAGGTATACCCTTAATTTCAAGCTCGCGGAAATTTCCGCAGCTTATACCAATCCTGCAAGTATTAAATTCGGCCTTTCTCCACTTCTCGGGCAAAGTATCCGGTATTTCTTGTATATCAAATTCCACTGTAATACTCGGCCTATTATTGTCTACATGCAAAGCAAATAAATCAACTAACCCAATAGCCACAGGAAAGCTAAAAACTTTTCCAAAAAAAACACTTCCATCCAGCTCATTCCAATGCTTCATTTTCTTTCCTTAAAGTAGAAATGATCTTTTGCCCCCGGAATCTTTCCGGTCCTTGGATTACTAATTGGCCTTAGGTTTAAATGAGGTTTCTGGTCCCCCTCATTTCCAGGCGCTGAAAACTTATGTCCGGCGCTATGATCTTGAATGATGATTTTCAACCCATCCTCACGCGTAAACTGATACTCCCGCGTGAGGATAGGTTTACCGTAAGCATTGAGAACATTTTCATTGCTTCTATCTGTCATGTTCACATATTTAATCTGACTAATTTTCCCAGTTCTCGGATCATATACAGAATCAGGATGTTGTGTCCTTGGGATACCAGCCTCCAATTTAGCCTGCTTAAAAGCACCGTTTCGAGAGACCTCGGGAGGAATTAGCTCATTTGGCCGCTCACACGCAGGAGTATTATCCCCTCCAGGACACGGGTTCAACCCCAACGGATCCACCCACCCTGTCGGGTTGGGCACGTACTGGTAGCTGTTCAGGCCACCTGCGAGTTTGATCGGGTCGGGGGTGAGGTAGCGGCCGGTGTTGGGATTGTAGTAGCGATGGCGGTTGTAGTGTAGTCCACTCTCTTCGTCGTAATACTGGCCCTGAAAACGCAGCGGGTTGGTGATTTCGGCCTTGTCGAGTTTGTGGACGTTGCCGTAGGCGCGGTAGTGGGCCGACCAGACAATTTGGCCACGGTGGTCGGTGAGTTCTTGTGGGGTGCCCAGGTGGTCGAGCTGGTAGTGGTAAGCCCGTGCGGTGTCGCCCTCACCCTGGAGCAAGGCCAGTGGTTTGAAGGTGCCCGGTTCGTATAAATAGCTGCAGTAGTGGCTGATGCCACGCAGGCCTTTTTGTTGGGCGCTTTCGGCGATCAGGCGTTCGCCCTGCCAGAGATATTGCGTAGTGGTGCCACCATGGTCTTTGCTGATACGCCGCCCGAAAGCGTCGTAGCGGTACGTCACCTGGCTGCCGTCTGGCAAGGTGATGCCGATCAGGCGCTGCTGGCTGTCATAGCGGTAGTCGCGGTTGAGGCGTTGGCCGGTGCCGCGTCGCTCTTGGCGCAGGTTGCCGTAGGCGTCGTACTCAAAATGGCTGTCGCCTTGCATCAGCAGGCGGTTGCCTTTGATGTTGGCGTAGCGGCTGTGCCGTTGGCCGTCGATGCTTTGATCGAGCAGGTTGCCCGCCGGGTCGTGGACGAAGTGTTCGGTCAGTTGGCCGCGTACTTCGGTCAGGCGGTCGAGCGGGTCGTAGGCAAAGCTTTTTTGCCCTTTACGGCTGTCACTGAGCAGACTGAGGTTGCCGTTGGCGTCGTAGCGGTAGTGACGGCGGTACAGCGGCTGACCCTCGATATCGCCACGGGTATTCAGTTGGCTGACGGCGTGGTCTTGCAGTCGGCCTTGTTCGTCGTATTGGTAGTGGCTGACCACGTAGCCTTGTTGGCGGACGGTTTCCAGCCCCGCTTCGTAGCGATGCCCGGTGAGGGTTTTGCCGTTGAGGTCGATGCCTTTGAGGGCGCCGCCTTTTTGATAGTGGTAGTGCAGACGGTTGCCATCAGGCAGCCGGCAGTCGCTAAGTTGGCCGAGTGTGTCGTACTGATAGCGCAGGGTCGCCCAGCCTTGATGCTCACTGACAAGGCGATCTTGCAGGTCGTATTCGTAGGCCAGCGGCCAGGCACCGTCGTCGACGGCAGTCAAGCGACCCAAGGTGTCGTAGGTGTAGGTGATTTCGCTGCCATCAGGCAGGGTTTTGCTTGTCAGCCGCCCTGCAGGGTCGCGCGCGTAGGCAGTGACCAGCGGAGCACTGTCAGGATGTTCTGCGTCCGGGAATTCGGTCTTTTCCAGTAACTGCCCTTTAAGGTCGTAGGCATAAGCAGTTTTACGGCCGTCAAAGCCGATTTCTTGCTGGATCAAACCGTTGGGGTAGTACTCAAGCTGGTAGTGCTCGTGCCGCTCGTTTTCGATACCGGTCAACAATAAGCGGGCGTTGTCGTAGCGGTAGTTGAGCTGGCTGCCATCAGAGTTGATGCGGCGGCTGATCAGGTGCAGGTTGTCGGCGTATTCGTAGCGGGTGATATGGCCGCGCTCATCGCGCTCAGCCGTGACTTTGCCGTAGGCGTTGTAGCTCCAGGCGCGGGTTTTGCCACCAGGCAAGGTGATTTGGCTGAGACGGTTGGCAGCGTCCCACTGGTACTGGGTGATGGCGCCCCGCTCGTCTTGCCGGGTGATGGTGCGACCTTGTGCATCGTAGCGATAACGCCGTTGCGTGCCGTCTGGCAGGGTTTCGTCGAGCAGTTGCCCAAGCGGGTTCCAGGTCAGTGTGTGCTGGCTGCCGTCCGGGTAATACAGACCGCTGAGTTGGCCTTTAGCAGTGTATTTGTAGTGGGTTAGATTGCCGTCCGGGTCGGTCTGGCAGGTGATGTCGCCCTGGGTGTTGCGTTCATATTTCCAACTGGCAAGACCGCGCTGCACTTTACGCACATGGCCGTTGAAGTAGCTGTAGAACGTCGGCTCGTCAGTGGGCGGGATCACTGCCGTAAGCTGCCCGGCCTCGTTGTACTGGTATTCGGTAACAGCGCCGAGCGGGTCTTTTTCAGCGATCAGGCGGCCTTTGTCATCGTAGGCCTTTTGGTGCTCAGCGCCGTCCGGGTCGACCTGGCTGACTAGCCGCGCATTGTCGTCATGCACATAGACTTGCTGGCTGCCGTCACGGTTTTTCACCGTGACCGAGCCTTGGTCGTCCCATTCGTAGGTGGCGTCCATCTGCCCGAAGTTGGCCCAATGACGGATGCAACGCGCCTGCTTGCCCGTGTGTTGCCACTGCCAATAAAACGCCGCGCCACCCGCCAGTTGCCGTTCCTGGATGACGTGTTGGGCGTCATAGCGGTAGTGCTCGGTTTCTTCCAGCGCATTGCTGGCGCTAATCAGTTGCCCCGCTGCGTTGTAGCGATAGGCGACCTGCGTGTAGAGGGTTGCCCAACGTTCAAGGTGAATCCCGCACTTGGCGTAGTGGTCATTTGAGCGCTCGGCAAATTCACGGCTGTCATCGTATTGCTGGTAGTCAACAGCGCTGAGGCGTGCGTCGGTGTAGCGCAGCAGCAAGGCGCGGCCGGCACCGTTGTCTATGCGGTGCAGTCGCCCTTGCTGGTAGGTAATTTTCAGCCGGTTGCCGTAGGCGTCGCTGATGGCGGTCAGTCGCAAGTCGTTGAAGTGATAGAAGCGGCTGCTTTTACCGGCGTGGGCGAGGATCAACTCGCCATCATGGTCGCCCAGGTAAATCGCCGCCTTGGCCAAGCTGTTGATGATGGCCGGGCGTTGTGCGCTGGGCTGCGGAAAGCGGGTCTGACGGTTTTCGTGGTCCGTCCAGAACAGTTCGTCGCGTTCGCGTTGAAGGCGGTGCGACAGTGTGTGGCTCCAGCCAAAGCCCAAATCGCCGTTTACTTCGACCGCGCTGGTGCGATACAGGCGCGTCCACTCAAGGGGCAGCGCGCCGTCGAGCACGCCATCAGTCAAGGTCAGCAGCTCTTCGCCAGTGACCATTGAGACCGGGCAGCCATGGGTTTGGGTGTCTTTGGCAGGTTCGGCAGGTTTGCCGTTGGGGGTTTGGGATTGCGACGGGGCATCGTCGACGTGCTCGACCACCTCCAGCGTGGTTCTCGCCTTGGGTTTGCTTCGGGCTATAACCGTGGCATCAGGGATGCTTTGGGCGGGGGTTAGGCCACTCTGCGGTTTGATATCCAGATCAGCCTTCAATCCTGGATCCAGGCGACCCTCGCTTTGCAGCAAAATCGGCTTGCCCACTGTGGCGTGGTGAGTGGATCGCGCTTTGCTGGTGCGCATCAGCAGGTCGACAAAACCTTCCAGCAACCGAGTCGCTTTTGCGCTTTCAACCACAGTGTTGGCCCCCTTGATAGAGAGCCGTACAGCCAGGCCAATCCCCCCACTGAATATGATGCCGAGGACGATATTGATCAGAACGTCAGTGGTGAGGCGCGCTTGTATCTCGCTACGAACTTGGGGCGGTAATAGTTTGAGCCAGGCGATCAAGGCTGCGAAATAAGACCACATCAGTGGCTCATCGCTGGCAATTAGCAGCGCGGTTTCCAGTGTTTCTTTGGAGGCATTCAAGAGCAACTTCAGTTGCTCTTCGCTGAGGAACTTTTTGAACTTTTCGTAGCTCTGCTGGGGGCGGCTGATCAGCTTCAAGAAACCAACGATGTCATCCCACACGGCCAACAATGACTTGATAAGGCCACTCCACTGGCTCTTGATCTCGATCCAGGAACGTCCCAGTGCATCGGCTTCCTGATGAGCTTGCCAGAGCGACAGATATTCAGTGTCCCACTGGGTACTCAGCCACTGGCTCAGGTCACTGAGCACCTCCTGATAAGAGTTAAAAAAAGCATCTAGCTGCTCAGAAGTGATCTGCGGGTAAAAGGTTACGTGGTATTGCTGATTGGGCAGGCAGCCCTCGACACGCGTGATACCGGTGGCATCAATCAACGCTCTGATCTCGACACCACCCCCCACTGGCACCAAGCGCACTTGGGTATTACCTATGGGTATAAAACGCGCCGCTTCAAAGGCGTGGACCAACGTCACTGTAGAATCGCGCTGGCATTGGGCATACATGGCCGCCGGCGCCTGATCGTCCTTGTCACGAGTCACTACTTCATCGCCGACACGAAACACTTGCTCGACATCGATCATGCCGCCGTACCAGGAGTCCGCCCGATCCCGATAGCCTTCGATACAGTGTTCTAGCTCTTGCAAAACCTGCTTTACGTCAGGCTGGGTGTCTCCAATAGTCAGAAGCATTTTGCCGATAATCGTGATCATGGTTACGCACAAACCTCTTGCTGCACATGAGCCAACAAGAGCCCGCTGTCTTTACGTTGTGTAGGGGATGAGCGCTGTACGAAATGCTCGACTTTCAGCCGCAAATGGGCTTCGCCAATCGATGCATACAACGGCGCGTGAGCGTCTTTGAGCCACTGCATGAGGTTGTCGACTACCGTGTTGAGGTCCTGCTCAGAGAGGCTGTCGAGCAGGTCACCGGGCACTTGCCACCACGGGAATGCTTGAGCGGCAAGTACCTCACCCTGCCCCACCGTGACCGGCTGGCCGTTGATCCAGTAGCGGTCGAAGACCGGCAAGACATCACGGGTCGCTGTGCCCAAATGCTGGAGGATGGGCAGCCAGTGGCGACCGTCCCAGAACCTCAAGAACACGGCTTCACCAGCGGGCATCAAGACCTGGGTCAAACTGCGCAAGTGTTCGGTAATACGTTGCGGGCTGGCCGTGGAGATGGCCAACCAGCCCCAATCGTCAGCATCGGTTTGTGCGGCCCATTGCAGAAACTCATTGTCCGGCGTCAGCTTCAGTAGATAAGGCATGACCGGGAGCCAATCGGCGTAGGGGGTTTCGGCCCACAGCAGGCAAGGCGGCTCTACTACACCCCGTTGTCGGTAAGCAGCGAGCGGGTCGGCATCGCTGGTGGAACTGATGACCGCGTACAGGCTTTCGCCGGGGCACAGCGGGTGGTCTGTCAGCCATTGCCGGGGGGTTAAAGGCTCAGATGTCACAAACGCCTCCTTTGCATTTTTCGCACTCTTCGCAGAAAGGTGCGTTGCGCTTGAGGCTGTTGATTTGAGTCGGGGTCAAGACGGCTGCAGTCAGTGCTGCAACGGTAGAGGTGACAGCGGGCAATGCCGGTGTGCCGGGCATCGGTACGCCACCGGGCAGGATCGGTGAACTGACGTAGATCCCGGCAGCGCTGACGATCAGATGCTGGCCGCCCGCCGTCAGCGAGATACACGCCCCTGCCGATAACACCACATGGGCACCGGCCTTGATCGTGACTTCCATCCCCGCGTCGACCGTCAGCGCGCCCCCCACCTGGGTGTGGCTGCTGGCGGCTACCTGGCGAAAATCGTTGGCATTGAGTTGGGCCTTGCGATCACCGCTGACGGTGCGTTCATCATCACCTTTGAGCACCGAGACGCTGTTGCCGGTGACGGTCTCAGCGCGCTGACCATCGATTTGCACCAGCGAGTCGTTTTTGATGTGTTGTTCAAGGTCGCGCTGGGCGTGCAGGTAGATCAGTTCCTGGCCCAGGCGGTCTTCAATGTGCAGTTCGTTGTAGCCTGTGCCGTTCGGGGTGCTGCGGCTGCGCAACACGCTGCGGGTTTTGTAGGCGGGCAACGGATAGGGAGGCGGGTTGAGGCTATTAACCAGACAACCCGAAATCACCGGCTGGTCCGGATCCCCCTCCAGAAACGCCACCAGCACTTCCATGCCGACCCGTGGCACGGTTACTGCGCCATGACTGTCACCGGCCCAGCTAGAAGCCACCCGCAGCCAGCAACTGCTGGCGTCGTTGTTTCGGCATTCACGGTCCCAATGAAACTGCACCTTTACCCGACCGTACTGATCGCAATGCACCTCGTCGTTGACGGGGCCGGTGACCCGGGCAGTCAGCAGGCCCAGCACCTGAGGCTTGAGATGTTTGAGTGGCGGGCGGTAGAACACATCCCATGGGGTGGCTGCGAAGTCGTTGCGATAGCCCTGGGTAAACTCGTCTGTTGGCTTGTCGTCCAGATCAGTCCCGGTCTCTTCGAGCACCTGCGGCTGTCGGCCCTGATGATGGATTTCAGTCAGCAGCCACATCGCGTTCCAGTCGCCGTGGGGGTGCTCGCTCAGGGTCATGAAATGGCCACTGATAAAACCGCAGTCGTCACTTTCGCCATTGGCCAGACAGCGGTCAGCCCGTTGGCGCTCTAGGGCCCGCTGGCTGAGCAACTGGCCGCGCTGTTCGAGGCTGAAGTGGCCCGGGTAGCGGTAATCCTCAAGATCTCGCTCGACGCGCTGGGTGTCGGGGCCGTAGCTCGCCTCGATCTCGCGACTGGCGGTTTCGAAGGTGTAATCGCGCAAGGTGCTGCGGGTGGAACGGGTGTTGATGCCCACTTCGAAATAGCTGACTACCGGCGCCTCGGCAACCAGGCCGCTTTCGCCCTGATAAGGCACGGGATGATCGAGTTTGGCGAAGGCGCTCTGGCCATCACCGAAGACCAATTGATGGCCTTGGGCTGAGTGACGGAAGTGGTAGTGAATGCCCTCTTCTTCGCACAGGCGCTGAATGAAGTGCAGATCCGTTTCGTGGTATTGCACGCAGTAGTCGCGAACCGGGTAGGTCCCGTGCAGGTTGAAGGCGTAGGCATTGCTGAGAATGCCGTGCTCCTCGAGGAGCCGGGCAATGATCTGCTCGACTGTCAGTTGCTGGAACATACGCTGGTTGGTGCGATGCTCGAGGTAGGCCAGTTGCGGCACGAGGGTCAGGGTATACACCGTCAGGCGCTGGCGGGTCTGGCCTTGGGCAATGGCATAGATGAGCCCGTGAACGCCGCCTCCGCCGTCGGCATACGCCAAAAAGGCCGGGGCATGCAGCAGTGCCACCAGATCCAGATCAGCCCGCGGGCTGACCAGTACCAGCTCGAAGGCATAAGGCGTGCTGATGGCCTCATCACCTTTGAATGACAAGACTTGAAGGTCATCAGCGAAGCCGTCAATGGTCAGGCTGAAACGAAACTGAGGCTGCGAGCGTGACATCCGCGACTCCTTGCGCTGCGGTCGCCCTGATGTAACAAAACGTCAGGGTTTATCGGTGCGCAAGTGTGCAATCACGGCATTGGGGCTGGATGTAGGCTGGGTCTATGACGGCCTGAGCATTAGGCGAATATCGAGTAGGAAGGCTGAATGATAAGTGTAGGAGGGGCCGCCCAGTCGCGCAGCAGACAGGCCACTGTAGTCGCTGACGAGGTACGAAGGCTGCGATCGGCCAGCGTGGTTCAGCGGGGCCTCTTAGATCAAGATCAAAAACCAGATCAAGATCAAAAGATCGCGAGCAAGCTCGCTCCTACAGAACTGTGTTTGGTAAGAGTGAGCTTGCCTCGCGATCTTTTCGACCCGCGAGGCAACGGCTACAGCGCGTATTAAAACAATCCGGAGGTCGGTGGCGGTGTGCCTTTCAGTTGCCATGAGCCAACGGCAGAAGCTTTCCAGTGCCGTGGGTTGTGGTTGGCCACGGTGCGTGCGTTGCGCCAGTGTCGGTCCAGGTTATGCCCGCGCCCTGTGGTCGAGGCGCCGCCCACGTCAAACACCAGTTCGGCGGCCTTGAGCGCCGACTCGGCAGCAATGTATTGCGCCTGCGCCACATCGACAGCGGCCTGGTCGACCAGGTGCGGATCGAGGTCGCCCGCCCATGCCCGGTCGATGGACTCTGCCGCGTGCAACACCACCGCTTCGGCGGTGAAGGCGCGGGCCGAGATGTCACCGACGCTCAATTCAACATAAGGGTCATCCACCGAGCGGCTGGCGCTGCTGTGTTTGATGGGCCGGGCATGCTCTTTGGCAAACGCAACGGCGTCGTTCAAGGCGTTGCGTGCAATGCCCGCCTGAACCGCCGCGAGGAACAATTGCAAAAACGGCGTGACAATTGTGCGCTTGCCCTCTTCCACCGTCCGTGTACGGATTTCGTCAGCCAGCACTTGCACGTTATTCAGGCGCGTGGTGCCACTGGCGGTCAGGCGCTGGCCCATCGCGTCAAAATCGTCGAGCAACTCCAGCCCCTTGCGGTTGCGCGGCAGGATAAACGAAACCGGTTGATCCTCTTCGTCCAACGCCACCGCGCTGACCCAGTCGGCGTACAGCGAGCCGGTGCTGTAATACTTGCTGCCAGTGGCCCGGTAGTGGTCGCCGTCGCGCACAATCCGCGCGCTGATCGAGCCGTTGGCGCCGCCCACTTCCCAGCCGGCATTGCCCACTACGATGCCGTCCAGGTAGCGGGCAAACCAGCGCTCGCGCTCGGTTTCGGCCTGTTCGCTGGAGGACGCCAGCAAGCCTTCGACAAAGCCGAACCCCGGGCGCAACGCCTGGGCGACGTTAGAATCGGCGGCGGCAATGCGGATCAATAACCGGATCACATCCTTGACCGAACCACCGCTGCCGCCATAACGCACGGGGATGCGCGTGGTGAAAAAACCGGCTTTGGCAATCTGCGCCACCGCATCAAACGGCAGCAGGCGATCACGCTCGCGTTGTGCGGCCCCCGCTGCAATGGTGGGCAATATTTCATCGGCCCGGACATTCAGTGTGTCGATCGTGGCAATGGCCTGTTCAGTAACAAGAGACAACGTAGTCATGACAATTCCTTAAGGTGTTCAAGCTTAAATAGCGATCTTCCACAGTTGCGATTCGTCAAATCGCAACGCCGTGCTTTCCGCTTCCAGCGGTGGCACCACCAGCTCACTGCCGGCGCCCGGCAAGCGCGGCACTGCGCCCAAGAGACGTTGGGTGTAAGCGTGTTTTGGATGTTCAAAAAGGTCTTCGACCGGGGCGCTTTCAACCACTTGGCCGCGACGCATCACCAGCACTTCGTCACTGACATGGCGAATCACCCCCAGGTCATGGGAAATAAACAGGTAGGCCAGCCCCAACGAGGCTTGCAGGTCGGCCAGCAGGTCCAGCACTTGCGCCTGCACCGAGACATCGAGGGCCGAGACCGGTTCGTCACAAATGATCACTTTAGGGTTGCTGGCAATGGCCCGGGCGATGGCCACCCGTTGCCGCTGGCCGCCCGACAGTTGCAAGGGGCGGCGGCTCGCCAGCTC